>JANLRX010000130.1:0-5813 GCA_031362025.1 Chloroflexota bacterium | reverse complement strand
CCTCGGTGGCGAACTCAGCCTGCTTGACACCCTGCACGCCGTCATTGACGACTGTACGCAGGAATGTATCGAAAGGCTCACGGCCCTCCGGGTACGTCACGTTCACGGCTGTGGAGCCCGGGGAAACCATAGTAATGTGTTCGTCCTCAAACGTCGGCTGAACCGCGACGTTAACTCCGCTGCAGATCGAGCCAATCACGGCTACAAGGGTCTCTTCTGCGAGGAGCTGCTGGACGGCAGGTTCTGCGCCCGCTGCGGTGCACAGGTCATCGGCAGTCGGCAACTCCACTTCGAATCCCTGGATGGGGCCGAGGTCGTCGCGGGCCAGTAGCGCTGAATCGCGTACCTGCTCGCCGAGCTGCAAGTTGTCTCCTGAGAGCACAGCAAGGATCCCGATCGTTATCGGATCGCCTGCGGCTATCGTTACGACATTTTCGCCACTGCTTCCCCCGTCCGTCGCCGAAGCGCCAGAGGTTGCCGTGGATGATCCACTGGTGTCGTCATCGTCGTCGTCGTCACCACATGCGACCGCAAGGCCGAGTAGTGCAATGATCCCGAGGACGGCGAGAAAACGCCAGCTGTGGTGTGTAAGCCACTGTGGCATAGAGGTGCCTCCTTTCCCTGCGCGAGGGGCATCGCACCCCTTGCTTGCGATAGGTTAAGTCCGCTGCCAATAAGGGTCAAGCAATAGATCAAGCATGATTCAGCCGCCGAGGCATTTGTTCACAAGTTCGCCCAAATCGTCTCCAGCCGCATAGGCGAGGTTCTCGCGCACGGTGCCACCCTTGTGTTCCATCGCCGCCTGGAACGACGCCGCGAGCGCATCGCCAACGCCGCTTTCGTACAGCACGCAGGCTACCCCCGGTTGCATTTCTCCCGCCAGATTCGCCAGCACCGCGGTCTGGAGCGTCTCCGGCGGCGTCATCCGGATGAAGCCACCCCCGGCGACCGGTGTCGCGACGAACGCAAAGACAGGCACCCCGACCGCAGTCGCCGCGACTACCGCTTCTGCCGTGGAATCGGCATCGGTGGGCCCGATGATCACATTCGCGCCGGCGTCCAGCAGCAGTTGTGCGGCGCCCTGGCTCGGCTCTTCAGCGACGATCTCCACGTCCAGCCCAAAAGCACCGCCAGCGTCGTTGATCTCGCTCACCGCGATCAGCGCTCCGGTACCGACGGGGCCTGTCGGGTCACCGGTATCGGGGTCGATCTCCGCGATGATTCCAAGGACTAGCGGCGACTCATGCGCCTCCGACGACCGGACAAGCGAGCCACTGGGCACCTCCGTGCCAACCTCGGCCGCGGCGTCAACGTCGCGCACTTCGTAAGTCAGAGTCTCGCCACCCTGCAGCCGCCACACCTCGAGCGTGCCTTTGCTCACCTCGAACGCCGCCGACAGGTCGACAAAGCCGGAGATGCCCGTGTAGTCGATCTCCGTTCCCTCGGCCACAACCTCCGCCGCGTGCGAGAAGTCGCCCGGTCCGACGATCTCCCCCGGTGGGTTCGCCACGAACATCGAAGCCGCGGTGAGAGTGTTCGAAGTTGAGTTCGTCCCGATTGCCGCGAGCGTCGCGATGTACACCGCGTCGTAAGCCTGCCGTGCCAGGTCTGTCGCCTCTTCGCCCGTAATGTCCAGGTAGAGCGCATCGAAGTCTTCTGACTCGCGCGCTGTGGAGGCCGGGCTCGTGCCCAGTACAGTCATCCCTTCCGGGACCGTGATGCCAGCGAACGCCGCCGGATCGCGGCTACTCCCGGGGAGCAGGGCTCGCGGCACGTCTCCATGCGCAGCAATCGCCGCGAGCGCCGAGTTCGTGCCCTCCACAGAAGCGAACACCGCGATCGCCTCTGCAGGCACGCCAGGGTCGACGGACGCCCGTTCCGTCGGCGATCCGTCCGGTCCCGAGGGGGTGTTGGTCGGCCCGCTGTCGTCGCCTCCGCAGGCAACCGCCAACACGGCCAGCAAGAGCAAGGGGAAAGCGAATCGGAGCGGCGTAGCGACAGGCATTTCGGTCACCGTTCACCGTATTCGCAGGGATTGGCGAGGTCAACGGCTCTGGCCCCAGGCGGCTCGATACTCTAGGCTGAATAGCGATCGGAGGAGACGATTTGGCCACTGAGATAGCGCCGCTCCACCTGGGAGCGCGGATTTGTTTCGAGGACCGCTGGCAGGGCCGGCTTGCCGGGTTCGACATCACCGAAGAGTGGGAAGTCGTGAACGTCACGATCGCCACCGGCTTTCTCATCGGCAGAAACAGCGTGAAGCTGCCCTTCTCCGCCATCAAGAGCTTCGCCGAAAGCGCCGTCTACGTGAGCCTGAACAGCTTCTCGGCCTTCGCCCGCGAGGTGCCACCGGTCGCGATGCCGGCCCGCCCCGTCTCTGCGGCTACGCCCGTCGCGCACCCCGGCGCGAAGCTGGCCGGCGTTCTCATCCGCACTTCCGACCGCCGCGTCAGCGACGTCCTGATCGAAGCGCGCGGCAAGACGTACCGCGCCACCCGCGACCAGGTGTCCTTCGACGGCCCCACGCTCAGCATCGGCCAGCAGGTGGACACGCTCTCACAGTTCGTCGGCGACGACGTGCTCCTCGCCCGCGTTCACGAAGCGATAGGCGGCGACGAAGTGATGCCGATCGACGACAAGCGCACGATCGACGCCTCAGTCGATCGCGGAACCGTGACCATCGGCGGAAACGTTCGCATTCACCAGACCCGTGACCTGGTGGAGGGCATCGTGAAGCGGGTGCCCGGCGTCGTCATCGTCCGCAGCGAGATCGTGGACGACCTCGCGCTCGAAGGCGCGATCGGCATGGCTCTCGACCGCGCCGGCCTGACGCGGACCGCCGAGATCAACGCCCGCTCGATCCTCGGCCGGGTGAAGGTGTACGGCAACGCGCCGTCCGCCCGGGCGATCGACGACATCGTCCGCGAGATCGCCCGTGTCCCCGGCGTCCGCCACGTGGAGAGCCACATCGAGTTGGGCTCCCCCGCCGCCGCCACTGCATAGCCTTCAGCTCAAGCCGTCAGCCTCAAGCAAAGCGCACCCCTTAGCTGACCGCTGAAAGCTGATAGCTAAGCGCTAAGCGCCCCCATGCCAGACTCCCATGTGCTCCTTCACCGCGCCGTGGTACGCGCCCGGCTGGTAGTACTGGTCGTAGAACTCGGTCTCCAGGTGGTGGGCCTGGAACCAGATGTTCATCATCATCGGGTCCACCGTCGCCGGGAATCGCCCATACGTCTTCCAGATGTAGTCGCAGAACGCCTTCGCCGCCTCCAGGCACCAGTCCGGCGTCTTGTCCACCAGCTTGTCGAGCGACTGGCGGTCCTTCAGTCCGACCGGCCCGCCCTCTTCCTTGTAGATGCCCTTGCGGCCCCACTTCGCGTCCCAGATCGCCTGAACGGCGGAACTCATGTCCGGGTAGTACGGCGGGCAGTAGGACTGGAACACGCCGTCCAACCCCACGGCGGCCAGCGCCGGTTCGCCACTGAGTGACTTGATCGGGCTGTTCGACACCTCTGGCGTATGGAAGCGGAAGCCCATCGCCTCCATGATGTACTGCCCCACCGAAGCGCTGAAGATCCAGCCGCCGAGGCCCATCGCCTGCAGCGCCAGGTACATGTTCTGAAGCATGATCGCCTGTTCCGTGCCGGGGACGATCATCTGGAGCGCGTTGTCGATCTGCGACATCGGGTATGCCCGCGTGCGGTCGAGGTATCCCTTGTCGGCCCACTCCTTCAGCGGCTCCGCGTTGTTGTTGCGGTCGTCGTACGGGTAGTAGCTGTTCGGCGAGTCCATCAGTAGCATCAGCACGTTGATGTACTCCCACGTCAGGTCGCTGATCGGCATAAAGAGCGTGCTACCGGGCTGGTTCGCGTTCCACCAGTTGAATGGCTGCGTCACGCCGGGGACCATCGGCACGCTCAGGCGCCCGTCGCTGATCTTCACCGTGTTCGCGCGGAACCCCTGGACGATCTTCTCGCGGTCGTCCGTCGATTCGAACTCCTGCATCGCGTCCGGGGTCTTGTCCCGGAACTGCGCCATGTACGTGCCTTCGTCGTTCGTCCAGAACAGCTCCGTTCCGTGCGACCCGCAGGCGCTGGCATACACCCGCCCCACGAACTGCAGCATCGTGTTGCCACAGAAGTTGCCCTCGTCCTTGCCGTTGTAAGGGAGGTCCGCGAGGTTGATCCCGCTGATCCCGGCCCCCGCCATCACCAGCATCGCTTCCTCGATCTCGTCAAGAGGCACCGGCTCCTTCGTCGAGGTGAACGGCGAGAGGTCGCCCGGCATCGTCGCCCCCAGCGGAAAACGGCGGGCGCGGCGCTGGAAGATCGCATCGAACAGCGGGTAGTTCCAGGTGTTCCGCACCGCCTCGAGAGTGTTTACAGGTTCGAGTAGTAGGCTTCGCTTTGCTGCCATGGCATGCACCTCCGCGTCGGCTTGTTTAACGTGCCGTGATTATAATCCCACTTCGTCGGCACGGGTATAATGTCGCGAAGCTCACCCGTGCGAAGAGCTTTGACTAGAGCGTGTTTCATGCTGCAACGATTGATATCAGCCCTCACCATCGTCTTAGGAATCGCGCTTGCTCTCCGAAGCCCGCGAACCGCTGCCTCCGATCCCGACGACGATCAACGCACCAAATGGCCAGGTGTGCACTCTGCTTTCGATGTTTCCCGAGATACGTACTCCCTCTTGTGCCAGCGGCTAGACGCTGCGAATGACCGGTTACAAGCCTTGCAGAACTATGCAGTCACGGTCACGTTGGCGGTGCCCATCATCGTCACCGCAATTCGCGACAAACCGGACTTCAATTCGACATGGTTCCTACTAGCTATGGGAACGTTTGGTATCATTGTTGTGGCCGGGACAATCGGACAAACATTGGGCACCATTACTGCCCTTAGCCCGAAGTTGCTGTACGAAAAGTGGTTGAGTTATTCAGATTGGGAGTTCAAGAAGAACTTCGTCTATTGGGCAGGAGAACACTTCGACAGCAACCGCAAACTAGTCAGTCGAAAGGCCCGTCTGGGTGCGTTTCTTACCTTGGTCTTCTTAGGTGAGATCGCATGTCTGATCACTTGGGCTGTAATGCAAATTGACTAGGGCTTAGGACGAGGCCTTCCGACTTCCTTAATGCCAATCCCAGGATTGGAGGGCGGAGGTGGTGGTGGGGGGGCTGGTTTCTCGTCCGGCAATTGCTCCAACTCCAGTCAGGGTGTCGTTCGACGGTTAGGTGACTTCTTCGCGGCTGGCTTTCTGGCAACCGGCTTCTTGGCGACGGGTCCCTTTGCAATCGGCCTCTTAGCAGCCGTCTTTTTCGCGGCTGGCTTCTTGGCGACCGGTCCCTTTGCAGTCGCCCTCTTAGCAGCCGTCTTTTTCGCAGCTGGCTTCTTGGCAGCTGGCCTTTTGGCTGATGTGGCTTTCGCAGCTGGCTTCTTCGCGGCGGTTTTCTTGAATGCTCTTCCTATGCCAACACCTGGGTTGCTGCCCACGGGCGGCGGCGGTGGAGGATCGCCTGTTCCCTTCGCCATTTGAACCCATTGTACCTTCGAACTGGATAGCACGCGTCTCGCGTGAATACCCACGCCACCCGGTCGCGTAAGATGAAGGCGAATGATCTTCTATCTCGCGAACACCGGCGTGGATCTTTGGGTCGCGCTCATTCTGATGGCCGCCATCGCCACCGCCCTCATCACCGGCATCGCCTTCCACGAGTTCTCGCACGCCTACGTGGCGGACAGCCTCGGCGACAAGCTCCCGCGAGCGCGCGGCCGCGTCACCCTCAACCCCCTCGCCCACCTCGACCGTACCGG
>JANLRX010000354.1:0-4105 GCA_031362025.1 Chloroflexota bacterium | reverse complement strand
GGCCCCGGAATTCCGGGGCCTCTTTCGCCCTACGGCGGAGGTGGCTGAGTCATGGGCCAAGATGAGCTGAAGGCCGATTTGTTCCGCAGGATCGGTTTCGGAGGAGATCCTGATCTGCTGGATGCGATACTCATTGCTGCGGGCGTAACCACGGGTCGGAAGCCCCGAATATTGTCCTCCAAGCAAGACCAGGTGCGCGACCTAATGAACAAGTCCTTCATTCTGGTTTGCAGCCGGGGCGACTGCCGTGATTCGGCGACCAGCCTGGCCAAAGGGCGGACGCTTGCCGTGGCCTCACTTACGGAGCATTGCGAATGCTGCGGAGGCTCGGCGTCCGCTGCAGCATTGGAGCGCATGGTACAGGCGTGCCACTCAGCCGGAATCGGGCGAATATGCGTGGTCGGAGGTACGCCGAAGTCATGGCAAGAGCTAAGAGACGGCATTGGCTCATCAATGGAAGTGCGGGTCATCGAAGGAACTGTTGCACGTTCCCGTAAGGAGGCCGATGCAGACATCCGCTGGGCGGATGCCGTTGTACTTTGGGGACCGACTCCTTTAGACCATCGGGTTTCCGATCTCTACAGAGACCCCAAGGTTACCGTCGTCGCTCACCGGGGCATTCAGCAATTCGCTCAGGCGGTAGAGAACTTCGTCGCCAAAGGTCGCACCGAACTCTCGGACAGTGCGTCGTGAACCGACGGAAGGCCGCCCGGCGGATTCCCAGCAACTACGTAAGGATCACGAGGGTGCGGGCTACGCCGGCCCGTCGGGGTTCGAATCCCGTATGCGCCACCAACTTTTTATATCTTATCAATTGTGGCCATTTAGGATTTCTATGGCTTATAGCCTAGGCCAGCAAGTAGTCCAATGCCTCCGCTGCCTGCCGCTGCTGACCTTTGAGCAGGTGTGCGTAGACGTCCATGGTGAACGATGCGGAGGAGTGACCCAGCCTCCGGGATACGGAGAAGACATCGACGCCGTGCCGGAGCCACTGAGTGGCTGCTGTGTGACGGAGGGTGTGCCAGTTCACGGTGCCCAGGCCGGCTAAGGTCGTCCCTAGCGCGTGTCACGCAATGCCGCGTTCCGAAGTCATCATTCGTTCGCTTTTTAATAGCGGATCATATTACTACCGTTCGGGAGCAACATCAGGAGAGTGCAGGGAGGCCTGTTAGGATCTACCGGCCTTGCTGCTCTGAGACGAGGCCTCAATTGGCGTACCAGTCCCAAAGTTCAGATCCCCAGAGAAGGCCTGATATCGCCCCTACCGCCAGGAAGGGTCCGTGTGGAATATAGTCACCAAATCGCCTGCGCCGCGTAAGCAGTAAGACCGCGGCCAGGAGACCGGCGGTGAACGTGGCGATGAATACCGCCACGATAAGCGAGCGAGCGCCCAATAAAAAGCCCATCAAAATCACGACCTTGAGGTCACCCATGCCTACTGCCCCACCACCGAAGGGCAGCGAGAAGATGAGCAGCCCGGTGGCTATACTTATAGCAATCGCTCCACCCAGAAGTACATCTGTCATCGTCATACCCGGTAGCAGCCATGCCGTACAGATCGCGAGGACGGCGCTACTCAGAACGATCCGATCGGGAAGCAGACGCTGCTCCATGTCGGTCAATGTGAGCGCCACGAATGCGACGCAGAAGACGCCACCAACCAACGCTTGCGCAACATCGTCGAACTCGAAGTAGCATGCGCCGAAGAAAACGGCACCGGTGACCGCCAGGATGACGAATCGCTGCCAAACCGGAGAGCCGCACACTGTGCAGCGCAGCCGTGATAGACCGCCAATCAACGGGAGATATTCGACTCCGTAGGCGGGAGTGCGGCAGCTCTGGCAGCGGGAGGGAAGACCGAATAGCGGGTTGCGGCGATAGGCGTTGGAGAGCAATAGGTCTACGACCCAGCCAAAGAGTGCCCCTGCCAAAGTCACAACGACGATCACCATCGCTTACTTGTATAGCGCAATGACGAGAACGGTGCTTATTTGTATTGACAATATGTGGATAACTGCACTCTAATAGGAGTCCGACCAAAATGAGGGGGGCTTCTATCTTGCCGGGCCGCGCACTAAACGTCCTCTCGATCCGCACGCGGTGCATCATCATATATACAGCGCTGGGTCATTTCAGCCGTAGCCGGGTTGTCTTAGCCCGAACTTCCTGCCGATCCCTTTCCCAGGCATCTAACTCCTCGAGGGAGTGCGTGAATTGAATATAGTGCTGATTGTGGGAGAACGGCCAGAACAAGCGACGTCGCTTGCGGAGCGACTGGGAATCCTGGGCGTCGAGGCGATCCCATCGGCTCGAGAATGGAAGCTCGCCGTTCGATGCCTGACCAGCCATAGGGTGTCTCTCATGCTGCTGGACGTCGGAAACGACGCTGCGTCTCGCGACTTTTTCGAACTCGTCCGCGAAGTAGCAGATGTCCCGATCATTGCGCGGGGGAACGTCGCCCTCGCCGAGCAAGCCGTATGGTATCTAGATAATGGAGCGATTGACTACGTATCCCGGACCATGCCGCCAACGATCCTGGCTGCCAAGATCAACTTGTTGCTGCAGCGGGCATATCCCTTCAAGAACTCTGGGTTCATCCGCCTGGGCGAGTTGACGATTGACCTCGACCAATACTCCGTGACCCGCTCAGGTCAAGGCGTGGCCTTGACACCGATTGAATTCCGGCTTCTTCGGGTTCTGGCCGAGAATGCTGGTAAAGCATGCAGTCACCAGACTCTGTTGGACAGCGTCTGGGGTGAAGACTTCCGAGACTGCTCGCACTACTTAAGGCTTTACATGGGATATTTGCGTCAGAAGCTGGAGGACGATCCAAAGAAGCCCAAGCTCCTGTTAACGGAGAGGGGATACGGCTACCGGCTCGTCGCACTCCAGAACCAGGAGGCGCCGGCTCTTAGACATGCCAGCCTTCGCCCGGCGACAGGCTAGGACAGTCCCGCTTCCGACGACCCGCATGTCCTCTTACATCCGCTACACTCTCACCGTCCACGGAACGTTGGCCCATATCGCGCTGATTGTTGCCTTTTGGTTTCTTAGCTTGGCGAACGCTGATGTGAGCGCGCAGTCCACCCGCGTTCAGGTAACTTCGACCACCACGACAGGTTGGCCCTTGATAGAGGCTACGGTTACGGTGGTCGATGAATCCGGGCAACCGATCACCGGCCTGCCCTCCGAGGCGTTCTCTGCAACTCTGGCCGGCGCGGACCTGGAATTAACCAACCTACTAACGACCAGCGATCCCGGCCTTGGAGTGAGCATCGTCCTCTCGTTCGATGTGAGCGGAAGTATGGCTGGACCGCCCCTGGAGAATGCGCGGACGGCGGCTCACGCGCTCATCGCCCAGCTCGGCCCCTCCGATCAAGTTGCCGTTCTTGCGTTCGCCGACGGGCCGGTCGTCATTCAGCAATTCACTGCTGACAAAGCGATTCTTGGTTCGGCCATAGACGGGCTCGTCGCGGGTGGCAACACTAGCCTCTATGCCGGTGTCCAGGAGAGTGTGAATCTGGCTAATACGTCCCTTCTGCCCCGTCGAGCTATCGTGCTCCTATCTGACGGTGTCAATTTCCCCGACGACGGGGCCCTTGCCGAGCCATCGCTGACCGCCGTTGAGGAAAGTTCAGTCCTGTTCATGAGCATCGGGCTGGGTGATGCTATCGACCAGGATTACCTTTCCAAGGTCGCTGGGTTGGGCCATGGCCAGTTCAGCGTCGCGCCGGCACCAGAAGACCTTACGGCCTTATTCCGCACCGCCGCGGATGTCCTGCGCCAGCAGTATGTCTTGTCTCTCGACGCCGGCTTGATCGACCCACAAGTCGCCCATAACGGCACTCTCGCCATTCAGAGCGTGGCGGGTGGCTCGGCAATGACGGGGGAAGCCACGATCGAACTGCCCGCAGCGGTGCTGGCGATCCCAGCAACTCCGCTTGCGACGCCTGATCTTGCCGGAGAGGTGGAGGCGCCGCTTCTGACCACGGACGAAGCGGCGGGGTCATCGGATAAGAATTCGCTGCTCCCATACGCACTGGTTGTTGCGGCGAGTGCTGCGATTATCGTGGTCTCGGGCACGCTGGTATGGCGACGCCGGCGA
>JANLRX010000341.1:0-2291 GCA_031362025.1 Chloroflexota bacterium | reverse complement strand
GTACTCGTCCGTGATTTTGCCGCGCTCCAGCTTGGCGAGGCGGCGGAGCTGCATGTCCAGCACGGCCTGCGCCTGCCGGTCGCTTAGCTCGAAGGGCTTCGCCATGAGCTTTTCCTTGGCGTCCTCGGCGGAGTCGGCGGCGCGGATCGTCTTGATCACCTCGTCCAGCATGTCAATGGCCTTGAGCAGGCCTTCGAGGATGTGGGCGCGGTCCTTGGCCTTCTCGAGATCGAACTCGGAGCGGCGGCGGATGACGATGCG
This sequence comes from Chloroflexota bacterium, assembly GCA_031362025.1. GTDB lineage: Bacteria > Chloroflexota > Dehalococcoidia > SM23-28-2 > RBG-16-64-32 > DATKKM01. The sequence goes on along the minus strand of JANLRX010000341.1, from coordinate 2,030 downwards.
CCGGTGATCGATGTAGCACTCGAGGATCTTCTTGACGCTGACGGTGCGCGGCTGCCCGTCCACGAGCGCGAGCATGTTTACCGCGAAGGCGGACTGCATGGCCGTGTGCTTGTAGAGGGCGTTGAGGAGCTGGCGGGGGTGTGCCTCTCGCTTCAGCTCGATGACGATGCGCATGCCGTGGCGGTCGGACTCGTCGCGCAGGTCGGCGATACCGTCGATGCGCTTGGCGCGGACGAGATCGGCGATCTTGGTGATGAGGGCGGCCTTGTTCGTCTGGTACGGCAGCTCCGTGACGATGATCTGGTTGCGGTTGGCCTTGATGCTCTCTTCGATGTGCACCTTGGCGCGCATGACGATGCGGCCGCGGCCGTCAGCGTAAGCGGTGCGGATGGCATCGCGCTTCTCCATGACCGGGGCCAGCCCGTCGGTGGAGGTGACGCGGATCGTCTCGTAGCGGAAGATGACGCCGCCGGTCGGGAAGTCCGGGCCGGTCACGATGTCGGCGATGTCCGCGCCCGTCGCCTCCGGGTTGTCGATGAGGAGGGAGATCGCAGTGCAGAGTTCGGTCAGGTTGTGCGGCGGGATGTTCGTCGCCATGCCGACGGCGATACCGGACGCGCCGTTCGCGAGCAGGTTGGGGATGCGGCCCGGGAGCGGCATCGGCTCCTGAAGCGAGCCGTCGAAGTTGTCGCTGAAGTCGACGGTGTTCTTCTCGATGTCGGCGAGCAGCTCCATGGCGATGCCGGTGAGCCGCGCCTCGGTGTAGCGCATGGCAGCGGGCGGGTCGTTGTCGACGGAGCCGAAGTTGCCCTGGCCATCGACCAGGGGGTAACGCATGCTGAACGGCTGCGCGAGGCGGACCATCGCTTCGTAGACGGGGCTGTCGCCGTGCGGGTGGTACTTGCCCATCACGTCACCGACGATACGGGCGCTCTTCTTGTAAGCGGTCCCCGGCCCGAGGTTCATGTCGTACATGCCGTAGAGGATGCGGCGCTGCACCGGCTTGAGGCCGTCCCGGATGTCCGGCAGGGCACGGGAGACGATGACGCTCATCGCGTAGTCGAGGTACGCCGAGCGCATCTCCGTGTCGATGCTGATCGGGCGGCTCTTGCCCAGGGGAAACAATGCGTCTTGTGTCATCGGGACTCCTTAATTGGTGGGGCTCTGGCAGAGAGCGGGCCCCCGCGAAGGGGGGCCGGAGCCGCGGAGACTGACGTACCGATTAAGGATACGGCTTCGCACGGCGGGGGTTGTCTGCACGGTCTTATTTTACCGTATAGGGGGCGTTATCGTCACGCAAAAGGCAACATGAAGTGAGCAATTGTGGCGCCGCTGTTAGCTTTGCTGGGCGACGATCTGCATCTGCAACGTGGCGTCGTCCTGGACGGAGACGAACCCGGCGATGTTCGGCGGCGTAATGTTGAAGTCGGAGAACAGGAAGTTGACCGTGGTGAGGCCGGTGATGACGTTCGCCTCGCGAATCGCCTTCAGTTCCCACGTGACGTCTTTCTGGACGCCGTGGAGGTCCAGCGTGCCGGTCATCTGCATCGTTTGCTCCTGGCCTTCCGGGATCGCCGGGTCGTAGCCGGTGACGCTGATTACCGTGAACGTGGCGGTGGGGAAGGTGCCGGTCTCGAGCGCCTGCTGAACGCGGTTGTCGCGGCGGTCTTCGTCGCTTGTGAGGGTGGTCAGGTCGACCGTGAACACGGACGTCTGGATCGTATCGAGGCTGATGCCGTCCGAGCCGACGTAGAAGGTGCCGGTGATCGCGGTGGTGGAGCCTTTCGCGGTGCTGGGCAGTCCGATCGAGGCGAGCTCTTCGTCGACGAAGTAAGCGGCTTCGGAGCGGTCGGAGAGGACGACGAACGTCTGCGCTTCGTCGCCGGAGGGGGGATTGGTGGGGTCGGCGGTGACGGTCGGGTCGCCGGAAGCATCCGTTGTGGCTGTGGCGTTCACGAGGTCGCTCGGGACTTCGGGGGCGTTGGTCGCCAGTTCGGCGTCTTCGCGGATGAACAGGTACCAGCCGCCGG
>JANLRX010000340.1:0-3603 GCA_031362025.1 Chloroflexota bacterium | reverse complement strand
GGGTTGGGGCCTTTCATTACCTGTTCCTGTGAGTCGTCGAGTGGTGACACCGCGGGACGCCAGATCCCTCCGCTCCGCTTCGCTCCGGTCGGGATGACAGGGTGTGAGGTGCTTCGGTCGGGATGACAAAGTGGGAGGTCTTTGCGATGGGGGTCACGAAGGCACAGCGTAGCGAACGAGGCCGCCATCGGCAATCTGACGGCGGAGTTTGCCGCGGCTGACGAGCAGCTCGAGGTGGGCGAGGCCCTCCATCGTGGCCATGCGGCGCTGGAAGGGCGCCCAGTTGTCCCAGGAGTTGCTCATCCGCCAGCGCATGTTGGAGGAGACGTCGTAAGCGGAGAGTTCGCCGCGCTGGGAGATGATGTCGACGATCTCGGTGAGGCGCTCCTCGTGGTGGCCCATCAGTTCGTCGATGCGCTCGCGGAAGCCCTGGAACTCGTCGCCGTGGGCGGGAAGGACGGTCTCGACATCGAGGTCGCGGATGCCCTCGAGGGAGCTGAGGTAGTCGGAGAGCGGGTTGCCCATAGACTGGGCGTGGAGGCCGATGCTGGGGCTGATCGGGTTCAGGATGTGGTCTCCGGAGAGGAACGCCTTGATCCGCGGCTCGTACAGACAGATATGGCCGATGGAGTGGCCGGGCGTCCAGATCACCTGCCATTCGAGCTTGCCGGCGGAGATGCGCTCGCCGCCGTCGACCTGGATGTCGGGAATAGCAATGTTCACCCGCTCGAGAATCGACTCGGAGCCCTTCACCATGTCCATGAGCGAGTCGGTGGGCGCGCCGTGAGTGCGGAGCCAGCCCTGCATCTCGTTCTGGAGGCCCTTTATGTCGACGTAGCGGGTCTGGATGTGCACGGCGTCGAGGCGGTGCATCATCAGGCCCAGGAGGCGAGCTTCACGAGACGACCTGCGAGTCCGTAGTGGTCCGGGTGGTTGTGCGTGATGACGAGAGTGCGGAGGTCTTCGAGAGGGATGTTCAGCTCATCGAGGCCTTTCCGGAGCGCCTCGAGAGCGTCCGGGAGGTCCCAGCCGCAGTCGACGAGTACGAAGCCATCGTCGGCTTCGAGGACGTAGGAGTTGACCCAACCGAGCGGGCTGCCGGTGAGCGGGACCCGGATCTTGTGGACGCCGGGGAGGACGGTGCTCAGGTTAGGCCGCCACCGAGTCGAGGAGGACGACGGCTTCGCCTTTGATCAGCGCCTCGCCGTCCTGGTTGTAGCACTCGGTTTCGAGCGTGAGGAGACGCTTCTCTTCGTCGAGACCCTTGACCTCGGCGATGGCACGGACGGTGTCGCCGACTTTGACGGGGCGAAGGAAGCGGAGAGTCTGGCTGAGGTAGATGACGCAGGCATGGGGAGCGAGCTTCGAGCCGAGGACGGCGGAGATGTAGCCGGCGCTGAGCATACCGTGGGCGATGCATTCGCCGAATCGGGTCTTCTTGGCGTATTCGGGATCGCTGTGGAGGGGGTTGGTGTCACCGGAGACCTCCGCGAACTTCTGGATGTCGTCCGAGGTCACAGTCTTGCTGAACTCGGCGCGGTCACCGACGTGGACGCCACAAACATCTGCCATCTCACTACTCCTTGCAAGCTCAGGATGCGGTTCCGAATGTAGCACGGGACGCGGGAACAAAGGAATGTACCGGTGACCGCTGGAAAGAAGAACCCCGAAACGACTACGATGGGCGGCATGAGTTTGCCGATACCCCGCCTTTACAACACTGAGACTCGCAACATTGAGCCAATCGAGGAGCAAGACATCGGATTGTACGTATGCGGCGTGACGCCGTACGACACGTCGCACCTGGGGCACGCGTTCACGTACACGGTGTTCGACGTGCTGATCCGGTACCTGCGTTTCCTTGGACGGAACGTCGTGTACGTGCAGAACGTTACGGATATCGACGACGACGTGCTACTGCGCGCGGCGAAGGTCGGCGTGGACTGGCAGGCGCTGGGCGACCGTGAGTACGGGAGCTTCCGCGATGCGATGACGGCGATCGGCAACCTGGACCCGGACGTGGCACCGCGAGCGACGGAGCACATCCCGGAGATGCTCGAGATCATCGGGAAGCTGGTGGAGAAGGGCGCGGCGTACGTGAACGAGGGCAGCGTCTACTTCGAGGTGGGAAACGACCCGGACTTCGGGCGGCTGTTCAAGGAGCCGTACGAGGCGATGCTGGAGATCGCGAACGAGCGCGGGAATTTTCCCGCCGATCCGCTGAAGCGCGACCCGCTGGACTTCGTCTTGTGGCAGGCGCAGAAGCCCGGCGAGCCGGCGTGGGAATCGCCGTGGGGGCTGGGCCGGCCGGGCTGGCACATCGAGTGCTCGGCGATGGCGATAAAGTACCTCGGCGAGACGGTGACGCTGCACGGCGGCGGCTCCGACCTGATTTTCCCCCACCACGACGCTGAGATCGCGCAGAGCGAGGGAGCCTCGAACCAGCAGTTTGCGAAGCACTGGATGCACACGTCGATGGTGTTCTGCGGCGAGCACAAAATGAGCAAGTCGCTGGGCAACATGGTTTTCGCGGGCGATCTGTTGGAGCGTTACTCGGCGGACGCGCTGCGCTTGTACATGCTCTCGCACCGCTACAGGGAGCCGTGGGGCCACCCAACCGGCGCGCCGGTGCCAACGGAGGACCTTGCGGACGCGATGATCCGCGGCTTCGGGGACTTCGGCGAGGCGGAGAACGAGGAGATCCTGGAGCACGGGATGCCGTTCCTGGAAGCGATGGCGGACGACCTGGACACACCGCGGGCGATCGCCGAGCTGGAGCGCCTGGCGGAGAGCGATGACGACACGGCACGACTGGTGGGCGCAACGCTGGGGCGCCATGTGCTGGGCCTTCGATACATGCCGTAGCGGCCCAGCGCATACGAAAACGACGTCTGATTCTGGCTCAATGTGAAGCGCCACTGTACAGTGGCTATATGAACCACACACGGACCAGCCCTGTTCTTGAGGCTTCGAGGCGATGATCCTTCCCATCATTGGGCTCGTCCTGGGGCTTCTCGTTGGAGCGTTGGTGTCCTCGTTCATCGCGGTGCAGCGGGAACGACGCGCCCTGGAGATAGCCGAAACGAGCGCGGCCCGCACGATTCGACGGGCGGGGCTGGAGAAGGAAGCGGTCTACAACGCCGCGCAGGGGGAAGCCGACGAGTACGGCAAGCACGCCGCATCCGAACTCGAAGAGCGACGCGAGCGACTGTCCGAAACGGAGGACCGGCTCACCGAGAAGGGCGATCGGCTCGACCGCAAAGCGGAGGGAGTCGGAACGCTGGAGCGAAGGCTCGGGTTCCTGGAGGACGAAGTCGAGGGGCTGAGGGCGTCGATTTCCGAGAGCGAGACGTCGATGCTGCATCGGCTGTCGGAGATCTCCGGCACGTCGACCGAGCAGGCCGGCCAGGAAGTGCTGGAGATGATTGAGCGCGGGCTGCGCGAGGATGCGCAGGCGCGGATGCGGGAGTCCGAGGCAGACGTTAAGGAACGCGCGGACGAGATCGCGCGGAAGCTGCTGACAGACACGGCGCAACGACTGTCGAGCCCGTCGGTGTCGGTGTCGCCGGGGTCATCGATCGTGCTGACGGAACGCGACCTTCG
>JANLRX010000337.1:0-4208 GCA_031362025.1 Chloroflexota bacterium | reverse complement strand
ACGTCATCCCGCGAAGCAACGGCAGGTCCAGCGAGTCCAAATCTCCCGCCGACGTGTTCGACCCGCCCTCCAGGTTGTGCACCTTCGACAGCGTCTCGTCCGCCAGCCGCGTCTGCAGCCTCGCATCGAACGCCGTCAGGTCCAGGTTCGTCGTGATCACCGTCGGAAGCTGCGAGTTGTACCGGTGGTTGATCAACTGGAAGAGCTTCTCCTCCACCCACGGAGTCCCGTTCTGCACACCCAGGTCGTCCAGGATCAGCACCGGCGCGTTCCGTACAAGCTCGAACAGCTCGTCATACGTCGCCTCTGCCCCCGGCTGGTACGCGCCGCGCAAGTGGTCCAGCAGGTCCGGCACCACCATGAACAGCGCCGCGTGCCCGTTCTCGATGCAGCGTCCAGCGATCGACGCCGCCACGTGCGTCTTCCCGCACCCGCTCGGCCCGATCAGCAGCAACCACCCGGACGGCGCCTCGGCGAACGACATCGCGTCCTTCACCGCCGCCGCGAACTGCTCCTGGTGCTGCGCGTTTGCACTCCGCCCGCGCGAGATTAGGTTGTCGAACGAGAGCCGTGACAGCGGGCCGAGGTTGCTGTACCGCAGAAGCCGCGCCTGCTTGTCGTCGGCCTGTTCGTCGTGCGTACACTCGCACGGGAAGGCGCGCCCGAAGTCGGGGTGGCCCAGCCGGACCCGCTTGCGGACGAACCCCGCACCCTCGCAGAGCGCACAGACCTCGGACTCTTCCTCCGCGACCGGGTCAGGGCCCGCTGCGAGCGGCCCGCCGTTCGAGTCCCTCCCGGTAACGTCGCTCAAGCCAGTCGATTTGAGGATCTCGTTTACGCTCTTCATTGTCCCGCCCCTCGGTTTCCCAGCGCTCCAGGATGCGCCGGATGTATCGCCAGCTCCGTTTGTTCAGCTCCGCCGCCTCCCGGAACGCCGCCAGTATCCACTCCGCGGAATACTGCTCTTCCGCTTCCTTCAGCTCGTCCGCAATCAGCGGCGTGATGCTCCCGATGTTCTCCTCGTACAACGTGTAGATGTTTGCTACCGCCTCCCCCGAAGCCGCCGGGAGAGGTTCCGCCAACTGCACGCCCTCCGCAGCCAACGCCTCCAGCGCTCGCCGATTCGCCGGCGTGTTCACCACGAACAGCTCATCGTCACCGGAGCGCGCCCGCACCAATGTTCCCCGCTCGCATGCCGACGCCAGGCCACGTTCCAACGCCTCGCCCGTCGCCAGGTTCCCCAGCGCCCGCGCGAGACCGCCGTCCGCCTCAAGCTCCCGCTTCGTCACAAACCGCGGCCTGCGGCGGTGGACCGACTGCGCGAAGAACACGTACGTCGACACTACAAGCTCCGCGGGGTCCGTGATCTCCGGCAACACCCGCGAGAAGAACAGGCTCGGGATGATCGTCGGCTCACCGGACGACGGAAAGCCCGCGAACACCTTGCCGTCCCTCGGCGCGTCCGGCGTCTCGCCCCTCACTCTTCCGTCCAGTCGTCGTCTACTCGGCTGTATGGCAGGTCCTCGAAGCGGGCTATCGTATCCCGGAACTTCAGGTGAATGTTCCCGGTCGGCCCGTTGCGGTGCTTCGCGACGATCACCTGGGTGACGCCTGCCGGGTACTCCTTGTGCTTCCCGTCGCTCGCGTGCTCCTTCTCCCACTGCTCCCGCGTGATGTACCTGTCCTCGCGGTAGATGAACATCACGACGTCCGCGTCCTGCTCGATGCTGCCCGACTCACGCAGGTCGCTCAGCATCGGCATGTTGTTCGCCCGGGTCTCCGCCGCCCGCGACAGCTGGGCGCAGGCGATCACCGGCACATCCAGGTCTCGCGCCAGGTGCTTGAGGCCGCGCGAGATGTGGCTAACTTCCTGCACCCGGTTCTCGTTTCGCACACCGCTGCTCATTAGCTGAAGGTAATCAACCAGCACGAGGTCCAGGCCGCCCTTCTCTTGCTGGAGCCTCTTCGCCTTCGCCCGCATGTCAGACATCGTCAGCATCGCGGAGTCGTCGAAGAAGAGCGGCAGATCGGCGAGGACGCCAAGCGACTGCATGACCTTCTTCTCCTCGCGCTCATTTTGATGCCCGAGCATCAGGCGCACCGAGTCCACGCCTGACTCGGACGAAAGCATTCGCGTGACCAACTGCTCGGCCGCCATCTCGATCGAAAAGAACGCCACGATTGCGCTCTGGCCGACTGCCGCGTTGCGCGCGAAGTTCAGCGCCAGCGACGTCTTGCCGAGTGATGGTCGCGCCGCCACGATCACCAGGTCGCCACGCTTCAGTCCGTTCAGCAGCTGGTCCAGGTCGGAGAAGCCCGTGCGTATCGAGCGGGCCTGCGCCGCCGTCGCCGCGTCGGTCGACTGGGACGACTCAAGGAATCCGGCCAGCAGCTCTTTGATGTGCACAAAGTCGCGCGTCAGCCCGTCCTGCCGCACCCGCGCGATCATCGCCTCCGCCTCCGACAGCACCGCGGTCACATCGTCCACCGACGCGCCGCTCTCGTGCGCCCGCCGAACGATCTGCGTCGCCGCCGAGATCAGCCGCCGGTACGTGGCATCGGCCTGAATGATGTTGGCGTAGTGCTGCGCGCCCACAGACGTCGGCAGGTACGTGACGATCCGGCTCAGATACGCGTTCCCGCCGGCGTCATCGAGCTGCCCGCGACGCGCTAGCTCGTGTCCGCAGGTGATCTGGTTGATCGTCTCGCCGCGGTCGAAGAGGTCCTTGCAGGCCTCGAAGATCCAGCGGTTCTGCTCGCGGTAGAAGTCCTCCGCCTTGAGGTTGGAACTGAGAACCTCCAGCACCGCATCGGGGTCGACGAGGATCGAGGCGATGACCGCCTCTTCAGCGTTCGTATCGTGTGGGGGCAGACGGTCTGCCCGTCCCGTTTCGACGACCATGAGTCTCCTACGTGAGTGGATAACAGCGATTCGATTCGGCGGTCCCGCCGCAGGCGGAGGGCTCTCGCGATGGGCCCGAGACCTCAACCGCCGTGCCGCTCCCGGTCGGGCGAACGGCCTCTTGTAGTAGACCCCTTCGGCCGCTGCTTCGCACGCGGACTTTCGACAACATTAGTGGACATCCAACAGTTCGTCGTTGATAACGTGTTCGTTCCTCACTCACTGGAATAAGTGTGCGCTCCCCGCGCCGATTTCCCGTCGGGCAAATGGCACACCAAATGAAAGAGGCCGCCCTCGCGGACGGCCTCAAATGTCGAACCTCCGCGCGGCTGTCTAGCCTTCTTCGCTCACGTTCTCGGCGTCGGCCTCTGTCTCGACGTCAGCGGACTCCTCGGCCATTTCCTCTGCCGCCTCTTCGCCGGCGAGGTCGACGTCCGCCGTCTCGGCCGGGGAAGGCTCGTCGTCGACAGGTGCGTCGGCGGCGTCGCTCGACGGCTCGCCGCTCTCGGTCACGCCTTCGATCATCGGCTCTTCTTCCGCCTCGGCCACCGGCTCTTCCACCTGCCCGCCGATCGGGACCACCTTGACCGTGATCGTGGCGATGACGTTGCGCGTCAGCTTCACAGGCACGTTGAACGTCCCAACCTCACGGATCGGCTGCTTGAGGTCGATCTGCCGGTGCTCGAAGTCGATCTTCGTCAGCTCCGCGAGCTTTTCCGCGATCTCCCGCGCCGTAACCGAACCGAAAAGCTTGTTCTGTTCGCCGACGCGGACCTCCAGCGTCAGCGACTGGCCTTCCACCTTCGGAGCCAGCTTCTGGGCGTCTTCGTCCAGCTTGATCTGCTTGCGGGCCTCTTTCGTGGCCTTCGCGTTGGCGATCGTGATGTAGTGGTCAGTGGCCGGCGCGGCGAGCCTGCGGGGCAGCAGGTAGTTCCGCGCGAACCCGGCCGCAACGTTCTTCACGTCGCCCGTGTGGGCCGTGCCTTCAACCTCTTCGAGGAATACAACCTTCATCTGAGTTCTCCTATAGGGTACTGAGTCCTGCGCTTACAGCAGCAAGGCAACTCGTATAGGGTAATCCACATTGGATTAAGAGGCTAGTTTCGCATCTACCTGAACAGATCCGTAGGCCCGTCGCGTCCCGTAGGGGCGCAGCGCACGCGCCCCTCGGTCTGACGTCTAGCCCGACACACCCCGCCCTTCACAGGGCACCCTCTCCGCCCGGCACGTGCTGCGCCCAAAAACCCCCCCCCCCCCCAACGCTCGCCCACCTCCACCGCGCCCGGGGCGGGGGGCGCCCCAACCC
>JANLRX010000330.1:0-4394 GCA_031362025.1 Chloroflexota bacterium | reverse complement strand
CCGCGGTTGGCCCGCGGGGTGAGGACGATCGCGAAGAGAAAGAGTACCGAAATCGCGCCGACGTAGACGAGGATTTGGACTATCGCGATGAAGTCCGCGGAAAGGGTTACGTAGAGTCCCGACAACCCCATCAGTGTTGTGATGAGGAAAACGACGGCGTGGATGAGGTTGCGGGCGGCGGCGATGCCGAACGCGGATCCGACCGTCACGGCGGCGAGCATCCAGAAGGCGATGATGATCCCGGCGTCGTCCATCAGGCCGGTTCGCCCTTGTAGAAGATCGCACCGACGTCCTGCGTGAGGATCGCGCCGGAGCCCGTCTGCTTGCCCTTGCCGTGGCCGAGGAAACGCGCCCAGGCGACGACCATCGCCACGCCGAAGAAGAAGTTGACGAAGCCGATGACGGGCAGCGCTTCGCCAGCGGACAGTTCGTACTCGCGCCAGATCAGCATCTCCGCGCCGACGACGACGATGTTGAGGAGCATGATCGGCAGCATGAACTTCCAGGCGAAGGCCTGGAGCTGGTCGATGCGTAGGCGGGGCAGGGTGCCGCGCGACCAGATGTATACGAAGAACACGGCGTAGAGCTTGGCGAGGAAAATGATCCACCCCGGCACGTAGTTCTCGAGGCCCCACGCAGTCCAGCCGCCGAGGTACATGGCGACGACGGTGGCGGCCACAGCAAACCCGGCGAGGTACTCGGCCTGGTAGAAGAACCCGAACTTTATGCCGGAGTACTCGGTGTGGTAGCCGGCGACGATCTCCGATTCCGCCTCGGCGATGTCCATGGGCGAGCGGTTGGTTTCCACGGCACCGGCGATGATGTAGGCGAGGAGGCCAAGCGGCTGGATGAAGAAGATCCAGGTGTTGTAGTGGTCCTGCCACTCGACGATGTCCGCGAGTCGCATGCTGCTAACGAAGAGAACGGGACCCAGCAACGCGAGGACCTGGATCAGCTCGTACGAGATGAGCATGGCGATCGTCCGCATCGCGCCGAGAAGTGCGTACTTGTTGTTGGAGGACCAGCCGGCGAGGAAGACGACCGGGGTGTTGATGCCGGCGATCGCGATCAGGAACAGCACGCCAACGTTGAGGTCGGCGAGGATCATCTTCTCGTTGAAGGGGACGACCGCGAAGACAGCCAGCGTTGGGATGAAGACGAGAACAGGCGCGGCCCAAAAGATCAATTTGTCGGCACCCTTGACCGTGATCGCTTCTTTGAGGAGCAGCTTGATGGCGTCCGCGAAGGGTTGGAGCAACCCCTTCGGGCCGACGCGGTTCGGGCCGATGCGGTTTTGCATCAGGCCAACGACGCGCCGCTCTATCCAGATGAAGGCGAGCACGCTGAGGAGCGTCCAGACGAGGATAGCGACCGCGCCCAGCAGGGATACGGCGACGTACTCAGTCCATTCGGGAAGACCGAGGTCGTCGATCCCGGTCCGCACTTCTTCCGAGATGTTGCCGAGGTCGCGGAGGTCGTACCACTCGCCCTTAAGGAGTGGCAGCAGGGCGGCGATCATCGGTCTACCTCGCCGACGACGATGTCGACGCTGCCGAGGATGACGATCGCGTCCGCAATCGTGGCCCCGACGCTCATGAACTTCAGCGGGCTCAGGTTGATGTAGGAAGGCGACCGGATGTGGAACCGGAAGGGGGCCGGGCTACCATCGCTCACGATGTAGTAACCCAGCTCGCCACGCGGCGATTCGATGCGAGAGTAAGCCTCGCCCACTGGCGGGCGGTAGGCGAGCGGTGCGACAGCCTGTCCCCACGGCTGGACAGTGGCAGTGCCCAGGCGGGCGTGCACCGGGCCATCGGGGATCATGTCGACTGCTTGCTCGAGGATGCGAAGGCTTTGGCGGAGCTCGGCCAGCCGCACGACGAAGCGATCGAAGACGTCGCCGTGGGTGCCGACGGCGATATCGAAGTCGACTTTGTCGTAGGCCGCGTAGGGGTCGGCTTTGCGGACGTCCCAGGCGACACCGCTGGCGCGAAGCATCGGACCGCTTACGGAGTAGTCCATCGCCTGCTCGGGCGTCAGCACGCCGATGCCGCGAGACCTCGCGATAATGATTTCGTTTGTCAGCAGGAGGTCTTCGTATTCGGCGAAGCGCTTGGGGAGTTCCTTCAGCAGCTTCTTCGCCTGGGGCATCCACTCGGGCGGGATGTCCTTGGAGACGCCGCCGATGCGCATGTAGTTCAGCGTCAAACGCGCGCCGCAGGCCATCTCGAACAGGTCGAGGATCTTCTCGCGGTCGCGGAACATGTGCATGACGGGGGTCTGCCAGGCGCCGCAGTCGTTGGCGAAGATGCCGATGGCCATGGCGTGGCTGGCGATGCGCTGGAGCTCCGCCATGATCGTGCGCAGCCAGAGCGCGCGCTCGGGCACTTCGATGCTCATCAGCTTCTCGACGGCCTGCACGTAGGCCAGGTTGCCGGTCATTGCCGCGAGGTAGTCCGTGCGGTCCGTGAAGGGGATGTTCTGGGTGTAAGTGCGCTCCTCGGCCAGCTTCTCCATCGAGCGGTGGAGGTAGCCCATGACCATGTCGGCGTCGAGGATCTTCTCGCCGTCCATGGTCAGCTTCAGGCGGAAGACGCCGTGCGTGCTGGGGTGTTGAGGCCCGACGTTGACGATGAATGGCTCGGAGTGGATCGTCATCAGTCCGTGCCCCGCCCGCTGAGCTCCACTCCCGGGTCGCCGGGGAAGCGCTCAAGGCCCGCCATCTGGCCGCCCGGCATGTTGAGGTAGTCCTTGCGCAGAGGGTGTCCGGCGAACCCCTCCCAGAGGAAGATGCGTCGGAGGTCCGGGTTTCCTTCGAAGTGGATGCCCATCAGGTCGCAGGCTTCGCGCTCTTGCAACTGCGCGCCCTGATAGACCGGGAAGAGCGACGGCACGCTAGGGTTGTCACGCTCACGCGTTTGCACTTTGAGCGAGACCATGCGGTTGTGCCTGAACGATTCGAGGTGATAGGCGACCTCGAACCACTCCATGCGGTCGACGGCCGTGAGCGAGCTGAGGAACTTGTACCAGTGCTCTTCGTCGTCACGGAGCCAGGTGACGACGTCGACCAGGTTGGCCGGTGCGATCACAGCGAACTCCGGCACGGCCTCGGTCACCGCGCCCGGAAACTTCTGCTCGATGATGTGCGCGATCTCGAGCCCGGTAACCCACTTCGTCATCGGGTCACATCCACTCCAGCGCTTTTTTGCGCCAGGCGTAGAGCAGCCCGATGAGCAGGATGACCATGAAGGTGAGCACCTCGACGAAAGCGACGACGCCGTACTGGTCCGAGGAGACGGCCCATGGGTAGAGGAACACGGCCTCGACATCGAAGATCACGAAGAGAAGCGCGAAGTAGTAGTAGCGGAAGTTGAACTGGACCCAGGTTGGCCCTTCAGTCTCGACGCCGCACTCGTAGGTCGCTTCCTTGATGGAGTCGGGGCGTTCGGGCCGGACACCGAGGCGTCCGAGAAGCCAGGAGCTGCCAATTCCGCCGATGGGGAAGATAAGCGCCAACGCAAACATGAAGCCGGCCTGTCCCCACTCTGGCAACATCATTCAATAACTTTGTGAATTTTATCCCTAGCGATGCGAAAGTATATCAACCCGATACTTAAGGGTCGAGCACAATCCCCGTGAATCAACAAACGAATGTTCGGGGGTACCACAGCCTCAGCGCTTGACCTCCGAGCGCAATCTCACGTAAACGTTAGAGTCGCATGTCGGAGCAGAAGTACACGAAACCGCTTCCCAGCCCGAGCCCGGAGACGCAGCGTTTCTGGCAGGGGCTGAAGACGCACGAGCTGTGGCTCCCCTACTGCCGCCCCTGCGCGGCGTTCTACTGGTACCCCCGGGACTTCTGCCCGAACTGCGGCAGCCGCGACGTGGAATGGCGGCGGGGATCCGGCCGAGGCACGGTGCACACGTTTGCGATCCAGTACCGGGCCTGGCATCCCGGGTGGGCCGAGGAAGTGCCGTACGTCACCGCGCTTATCGATCTAGAGGAAGGCGTGCGGGTGTTTTCGAACCTCATCGGTGTAGAGCCTGAACCGAAGCACCTCAAGTGCGACGTGCCGGTCGAGGCCGTGTTCGACGACGTGACGGACGAGGTCACGCTGCTGAAGTTTCGGCCGGTGAGCGCGTGACTCCGCTGGCACCCGCCTCCCAACGCCTTACGGAATCGGCCCGCGCGCTGAGCATCGAGATCGAGATTCATGAGTTCCCAGAAGGAACTCGCACTGCCGACGATGCTGCCGCGGCAATCGGCGTGAAGGTCGGTCAGATCGTGAAGTCGTTGGTGTTCCTGGCGGACGGTGCGGCGGTGATGGCCCTGGTCTCCGGCGCCAACCGGCTGGATACCGGACGGCTCGCTACCGCAGCGGCCGCGGCGAAGG
>JANLRX010000328.1:0-2384 GCA_031362025.1 Chloroflexota bacterium | reverse complement strand
GCCGCGCAGGCCAGCTAACAACCGGCAATAGAAAACGGGCGGGCCAATGGCCCGCCCGTTTTCTATACTGCCTTCGTTTAGACGTGTCCGTCGTAAGTGGTGTGTCGCTCGCGGGTAACGACGTCGGTGTGCGGCGTCGGTGCGGCGAGTGCGAGCCCGACAAACGCGATCACCAGCATCGCAGCGAAGAAGTACACCGTCATCGCGATCAGCGTCTCCGGCTCAAAGACTCCGGTACCTGACGCTGACTCGGCAGCGATGCCCTCAAACGGCGCTACCAGCGGTCCGGTGACGTCGTATATGAAGCTCACGAAGCCGTTCGCAGCGTTGGCCGCGCTCAGCGCGAAGACCAGGCGAAATGTTAGCGCCGTCTCCGCGACAAGCAGCCCAAACGCGAAGATCGCCTGCATGAAGCGAACCCAGCTCTGGGCCACGTCAGCCGGGCCGATCGAGCGGGAGACGACCTCAGACTCACCGGTTGTCGCGTCCGCGTGTGCTTCCACTACCGGACTCAGTTGTTCTTCCACGACCGTGACCGTGGCGCCGTTGTCTGTGTATTTACGTTGTATCGCCATCGATTCACTCCTTTCTCTAGCGGGATGTCCGCTTCTGATCACAACCTAACCGCGTGACACTAACGCCTTGGTTGCGGATATGGCCCGCGCAATTGCAGACACGTGGCGATTAGCCGTCGGCTCACACATGCTGTGCTGTGATAAAGTCAGCCCCGAAACGAGGGAAACATGTCTGACAACTACGAGACGATCCTGTACGAAAACCGTGGCCGTATTGCGCTCATCACGCTCAACCGGCCCGACAAGCTAAACGCGTGGAGTTGGAAGCTCGAAAGCGAGTTCATCGACGCCCTCGAACGTGCGAACGGCGAGAACGGTACCCACGTAGTCGTGGTCACCGGCGCCGGGAGAGCGTTCTGTGCCGGCGGCGACATCAGCGGCTTCAACCAAGCGTTGGGCGGCCGCTCCGCCGAAGGCAACGGCCCGACGTCCCTTGCGGCTCGCGACGGCAGCCCGGAAGTGCCGATCACGCTCGCCCGCAGCAAGCCGGTCATCGCCGCCATCAACGGTCACGCTGTTGGCATCGGCCTCACCGTGGTGATGGCCTGCGACATCCGCATCGCCTCAGACCGCGCGAAGGCATCGGCACGCTTCGTGAAGGTCGGCCTCACGCCGGAGTGCGGCAGCACCCGTTATCTCGCCGCTTCCGCAGGTCTGGGCAACGCGCTCTTCATGGCACTCACCGGCCGCATCATCGAGGCTGACGAGGCCCTCCAGCGCGGGCTGTTCGACCGGGTGGTGCCGCACGACACCCTGATGGACGAGGCGATGGCACTGGCCGAAGAGATCGCTGGCAACCCGCCGTCTGCCGTTTGGGCCGCCAAGCGCATGATCCACGAGAACTTTGTCGAAGCCGACCTCCGCCGCGTCGTCACCCAGGAAGGGTTCGCGATCCGCGCCGCGCGTGGCCTGCCTGAACACGCCGAAGCCGTCCGCGCCTTCCTCGAAAAGCGGACGCCGGACTTCAGCAAGCCACAGGCCGCGACTCCTTAATGGCAGGCCGCTGGGGGCTCACATACCCGCTGCAGGGCATCTCCCTCGCAGAACATGGCGACATCTTGCGCGAGGCGGAGGACTCCGGATACACAGACGCTTGGTCCGCTGAGGTGGACTCCAACGACGCGTTCACCCCGCTCGCAGCTTTCGCGGCGTGGACAAAGACGACTCGCCTCGGTCCCGCCATTGCCAGCATCTACACCCGCACGCCGACGCTCCTCGCCCAGACCGCTGCCGCCGTCGAAGAACTGGCGCCCGGACGCACGATCTGCGGTATCGGCACAAGCTCGCCCGCGATCGTGGAGCGCTGGAACGGCGTTAAGCTCGAAAAGCCTCTCGGCCGCATGCGGGACACCATCGAATTCTTGAAACTCGCCTGGAGTGGCGAGAAGGTCGTCAAGAGCGTCGGCCCGTACGACGTCAAAGGCTTCCGCCTCGGCCGCGCGCCTGACCCGCCGCCGAAGATCATGGTCGGCGCCCTCCGCGAAGGCATGCTGAAGCTCGCCGCTACACAGGCCGACGGCGCGATCACGAACTACATCGCGCCCGAAGACGCCAAGCGACTCTCGAAGATTGGTCGTGAGGCCGCCGCCGGCGCTGGCAAGAACCCCGACGATTTTGATCTCGCCTGCCGCATCTTCGTGATCTGGACGGAGGACCGCCAGGCGGCCGAGATGATCGGGCGGTTCATCGTCTCGTCCTACCTCACGACACCCTTCTACTACGCCTTCCACGAATGGCTCGGCCGCGGCGAAATCCTCGCCCCGATGATGGAAGCGTGGCAAGCGGGCGACAGGCAGGGCGCGCTCGGCC
>JANLRX010000324.1:0-2380 GCA_031362025.1 Chloroflexota bacterium | reverse complement strand
AGACGCACGCCGGCCTTCTCCAGGACCGACTCGTCGGCGAAGATCGGAACCTGAGCGCGCACAGCGAGGGCGATAGCGTCGCTGGGGCGGGAGTCGATCGGGACGCTGCGGCCATCGACCTGCAGCATGATCCGCGCGAAGAAGGTGTCGTTCGAGAGGTCGCTCACGAGCACGTACTCCACGGTGGCGCCGAGGTCCGTAATGACGGCGCGGAGGAGATCGTGGGTGAGGGGACGAGCGACTTGCACGTCCTGAAGACGGACGGCGATGGCGTCGGCTTCAGCCGGGCCGATCCAAATGGGGAGATAACGGTCCGCGTCTTTCTCTTTCAAGATCACTACGCGCTGATAGTTCATCAGGCTGACGCGAATGCTCTCGATGGTCAGTTCGATCACGCCTGAGCCACCTCCTCTTTCTCATTCGAGTCTATGCCCCGTATTTCCCCACCGTCAATCAAGTTCCCACTTCCTGGGGCTGCCGGGCCTCGCTCTCCTCCATCTCGTCCTGACTGCCCCAGGCCGCACTCGCCACGGCCAACGCGCCCACAATCGCCGCCAGCAGAAGGAGCACCGGCGTCACTTTCAGGATGTCCGTCATCACCCCGACGACGATCAGCGGCAGGAGCGAAATGAAGTTCGCGGAAACCACCTGCGTCGCGAAGATCCGGCCGCGCATCTCCGGTGGGGCGCGTTCGTGGAGCACGGTCTGGGCTGGGGCATTTAGCAGTGCGTAGAAGAACCCCATGGGCCCGGCGAAGCACATGACAAGCGCCTGCAGCAGCGACACGCGGAGCAGCCGGCTGGGGTCGATCGAGTCCGGCGACCGCTCCCAGACGTCAGCGATTGGCTCGACGAGCGCGAGGAGCATGAGACAGAACGCGAGGCCGGCGAGACCGATGACGACGACGCGGTTCTTGCCCTGCCGGGCGAGCATCGGGATGAACCGCAGCCCGACGAGCGCCCCGATGCCGGTGGGCGCGAAGACGAGCGCTGCACTGTCGGCCGGCACGCCGATCACGTCTTCCATATACCGCGGGATGAGGATGGCGAAGAGGAGGACCAGGGTGCTGCTCATGATGAGCTGGGTGAGCGCCAAGAGCGAGCGCCGGTCGGAGGTGAGCGCACGCCAGCTCTCCCGGAATTCTGTTGGGATGCCGCCGAACATCGCGCCTTGTGGCAGCTTCATGTCGCGCTTTTCCGGGCCTACCGAGACGCGCGCCGCGAACCCGGCGGCGACCGTGAAAAGGACGGCGCCGGTGATGAACATCCCGTCCGCGCCGACAAGCTTGAGGATCGTCGGGGCGACGAAGACGATGCCGACGAGCTGGGCGCCGGTGAGTGTGAAGTTGTAGAGGCTGTTGGCGGGTACGAGGCGGTCACGGGGCACGAGCGATGGGATCAAGGCGACGATCGCCGGGTTGAAAAAGAGGCCAGCCGTGGCGACGCCCATGCTGATCGCGTAGATCGTCCACTCGCTATCGTGGAAGAAGAGGAAGAGCACGCAGCCGCCGGCCCTCAGCAAGTTCGTGACGACGAGAACGGGCGTCTTGTTCACGCGGTCGAGGATGACGCCGACGATGAACCCCAGCGGGATCGACGGGAGGATGAAGCAGAGCACCAGGAAACTCGTGTGCACGGACGAACCGGTGATCTGTAGGACGACGACAAGCAGCGTGAAGAGCAGGGCGTTCTGGGCGGTCTGCGCGATGCCCTGCGAGAGCCAGAGGGAGGCGAAGCGCGGGTCGGCGAGGAGCGCGCGCGAACGGACTACGCTGCGGACGTCGCCTTCGTACATGAGGTTAGGCTTCAGCACTTGCTGCCGGCTCCGGCCCGCGCGATACGAACGTCTTTACACGCTTTTCGAACGTGCTGCGGTCAAGCAAGACGTAGCGTTTGCAGACGAGGCAGGTGATCCCGATGTCAGCCCCCAGCCGGACGACCTCCCATTCGTAGCTTCCGCATGGGTGCGGCTTGCGCAGGCGGACAACGTCGGCCAGCCGCACCTCCATCACCACGGGAGCTACCCCCGGGCAATCGCCGCTTGCCGCATGACGTTGATGCGGTTCCGCAACTTCTGGGCCTCCTTGCGCGCGGCCTGCGGGTAGTCGTCGCCGCGGGAGGCGTAGGTGACGCCGCGGGAAGCGTTGATCAGGAAGCCGCCACACTCGCGGTCCATCGCCGCTTGCACGGCCGACTCCAGCTCGCCCTCCTGCGCGCCGACGCCCGGCACGAGGATGACCTGATCGGGGCAGATGTCCCGGACGCGCTCGATCTGCTCGGGCCAGGTTGCGCCGGCGACGACACCGACGTTGCCGTGCTCGTTCCAGCCGCGGGCCCGTTCAGCGACGGCTTCGTAGACGCGACGGCCATCGGCGAGATCG
>JANLRX010000302.1:0-5736 GCA_031362025.1 Chloroflexota bacterium | reverse complement strand
AGCCGAGGAACGTGCGCTCGCGGTCGACGACCGGAAGCTGGTGGACGTCGTGCTGGGCCATGAGTTCGAGGGCGCGGGTCAGTGAGTCCTGGGGATCGACGAGGTAGAGCTTTTCGCGGGGGGTCATGGCCCGGAAGGCGCTGGTGGTGGTCCAGGCGTCGCGGGGAATCTTCTGGAGGTCGCTCATCGTGACGACGCCGAGGAGGTCATCGGCGACGACGATGGGCACGAAGCGTTGGCCGCGGCCGATCATGTAGTCGTGCACGATCTCGGCGAGAGGGACGTCCGGCGGCGCGCCCTGGTAGCCGCGGTTCACCATTTCGGCGACGGTCGCGCCTTCGAGTGTGCTCTTGAGGACGAGCTGCTGGTAGGCCTGCTCCGAGTTGTTGCGTAGGAACCAACCGATCACAACGAACCAGGCCCCGCCGACGAAGTTGCCGGCCAGCATTGAGAGGACGCCGATCGCGATCAGGCCGAACGAGATGAACGTGCCAGCGGTGGAGGCCCAGCGGGTGGACTTGAGCATGTTGTGGCTGCGCGCCCAGAGGACGGAGCGGAGGACGCGGCCGCCGTCTAGCGGGTAGCCGGGCAGCATGTTGAAGATGCCAACGGCGACGTTGATGATCGCGAGGTACTCCGCCATCGCACCGACGACGGTGTTCTCAGCGTCGTTCAGGTAGCAGACGAGCGCGACGATGCCGGCGATGACGCCGAGCAGGAAGCTCGTGAGCGGGCCGACGATCGCGACTTTGAACTCGGCCTTGGCGTTCTCCGGCTCGGTCGTGAGGGAGGAGACGCCGCCGAAGATGAACAGGGTGATGTTGGCGACGCCGATGCCCAGGCGCTTGGCCATGAGGGAGTGCGAGAGTTCGTGGAGAAGGACGGAGAGGAAGAAGAGGACGGTGGTGATGGCGGCGGCGGCCCAGCGCTCGGCGTCGGACCAGTGGCCGTATGCATCGACTTCGCCGTAGAAGCCTGTGGCGAGCCACCAGACGAGCAGCGCAAAAATGGCGAGCCAGCTCCAGTGGATGAGGATATCGATGCCGGCGATGCGGCCAATCTTCAGGGTGCCCATTCGTTCTCCACGTATAGCATACGCGGCGGACGGAGCGTGCTATTAGGTTTCAGGGTGCTGAAAACGGGAATTATGGTCGCGTTGACAAAGGGCAATCTCAGTGGCTATAAGGGACGTACTGTTTGCAAAGGTGACGTTAACGGCAGGGTAATATCCCGCCAACAAACAGCCCTTTGGGGAGGGGTCGCTCATTATGGAAGAGTCAAACTACTGGCAGCGCTTGAACCGCAAGCGCTTAAGTCGCCGAGCGCTGCTCAGCGCTAGCGGAACGGTTGCCATCGGTGGCGCTGCCGCTTTTGTCGTCGGTTGCGGCGGCGGAAGCGATGACAGCAGCCCGGATGGCAGCAGCACTCCACGGCCATCACGCTCGGTCGGCGCGCCTGTTTCGGGCGGGACGATCACGCAGGGCCGGGCCGTCACGGTGCTGGGCGTTGACCCGCACCTGGACCTGACGGGTCTCGACATCGACACGCTCCTGTACCCCTACATGTACGGGTGGCAGCCGGGCGCGGAGACGGCGATCTTCAACAACCTGGCGGAGAGCCTTGAGATGCCGGAGGTGACGGAGTTCATCTTCAACATCCGGCCCGGCGTCCTGAACTCTCCCGTTGGCCCTGCGGCCGGCGAGGAGATTACGTCCGAGGACTGTAAGCAGAGCTTCATCCGGCGCGGAACGGCTTTGACCGCGCCCGACAAGCGCTTCCCCCAGAAGATCGCGGGCAGTGCGGACCCGAACCTGCTGGCGCCGAAGCTGCTGACGCCGGACCCGTACACGTTCCGATTCTCAATGGCCGAGCCTTTTGTTCCGGGCGTGCGAGAGATGGCGAACCCGACGTGGGGCATCGTCTCCGCGAAGGTGCTGGAAACGCGCCGGGGCCAGGGCCTGAGCCAAGTAGCGTTCGGGGCCGGACCGTACATGCTGGAAGAGTTCAAGGGCAACGAGCGCGTCGTCCTGAAGAAGAACCCGAACTACTTCATCGAGGGGCGGCCATACCTGGACGGCATCACGTATGTCGTGATCACGGAGAACGCCTCCCTGCAGTCTGCGTTCGAGAACAAGCAGCACGACGTTAACGGCTCTATCCTTCTCAAGCCGAAGTTCGACGAGTACTCGGAGAACGAGGACTTCGTCACGTCGAGCGCGCCAAGCCTCTTCTACCCCGTCATCCACCTGAACATGCGGCGCGCGCCCTTCGACGATATCAAGGTGCGTCACGCGATCAACATCGCGGTAGACCGCGACCAGATCACGAACCTGGTATTCGGCGGCGAGGGCAACTACAACGGACCGATCCAGTGGCCGCAGGCAAAGTGGGCGCTGCCCCAGGACGAGCTGAGGGCGTTCTACAAGCGCGACCTCACGGCGGCCAAGCAGTTGATGGATTCGGCGGGTTACGGCGATGGGTTCGACGTATCCCTGAAGACGCCGCGCCTGACGGGCGTGAGCTTTATCAACGATATCGCGCGGATTATCCAGACCAACCTGCGGGAGATCAACATCAACGTGCAGATCGACGAAGTGGAGCTGGGTTCGTACATCGTGTCGACGCTGCTGCCCGGCAACTTCGACATGACGTTCTTCCCGAACCTGCCGTACGACGAACCGGACCGGCCGCTGGCCTTCTACCACTCGCTGGGTGTGACGGGCGCGGGCAACTGGACCGGCTACAACAACCAGGACCTGGACGACTTGATCGAGGCGCAGTCGAGGGAGTTTGACGAGCCGAAGCGCCAGGAGATCGTCAACCAGGCACAGCGCCTGATCCTGGAGGAGCACGGGCCGCAGCTAACGCTGGTGGGCGGGTACCAGTACAGCGCGCACTGGAACTACGTGCACTACCCCTACGAACTGGGCGAAGACCCGAGCGGTAATCCGTTCGGTGTGGATACCTGGACAGAAGAAGAAGCCTAGCCACAGGCCGCGATAACGATGCGTACGTACATACTCCGGCGCCTGCTCCTGATCCCGCTGATCATGCTGCTGGTCAGCTTCATGACGCACAGCACGTTCCGGATCATTCCGGGCAGCGTCGCGGAGATTAAATGCGGGTTGCAGTGCACCCCGCAATTGATTGCGGACACGAAGCATGAATATGGGTTGGACAGGGGCTTCTTTGAGCAGTACGGATCGTGGCTTGGTGTCTACACGAACGAAGACGGCAAAGTCTCAGGAGTGCTGCAGGGTAACTTCGGCAAGTCTTTTCTTACCACGCTCTCTGTCGACGGGGAGATCCAGGACAGGCTGCCGGTAACCCTGGAGCTTATGGCACTTGCCCTTATCCTCTCGCTCTTGATGGGCATACCACCGGGAATAATCTCGGCGATAAGACCGGGGACGCCCCTGGACTGGGTCGTGCGCGTCGCCAGCGTGCTCTGGATATCTGTGCCCTCGTTCTACCTGGGAATTCTGATCATCACGTTTGGGGCGTCCTGGTTTGGCTGGTCGCCGCCCAACTTTGAGACCGGCAGGGCGGTGCCAATCACCGAGGACCCGATAAAGAACTTGCAGACGTACTTCTTCCCGGCGCTCGTCCTCTCGCTAGGGATCGCGGCGGTGATCATGCGCCTCACGCGCTCTTCGCTGCTTGAGGTGATGCGGAACGACTACATCCGCACGGCGTGGTCGAAGGGGTTGCGGGAGCGCTCGATCGTCTGGCGGCACGCGCTCAAGAACGCGATGATCCCGGTGCTGACGATCATCGGTCTGCAGGTCGGCGGTCTGATCGGCGGCTCGGTGATCATCGAGTCGGTGTTCGCGCTGAACGGGATGGGGAACTACCTGCTGGTGTCGATCATTGCGAGAGACCTGCTGGTAGTGCAGAGCCTCGTTTTGTTGTTTGCCTTTGTGTACGTCCTGATCAACCTGATCGTGGACGTGGGTTACGCCTGGCTGGACCCTCGGATCAGGTACGGATAGCCGATGGCGAAGGCGACGGCCCTAGAACTCGAACTGCTGGAGAAGGGCATACCTCGTGCCCCGCTGTGGCGGCGGCTGCTTCGTCTCGCGGGCTCTCAGCCCCTCGGAGTAGTTGGCCTTTGCTTTATCGGACTAATCCTCTTCTGCGCGGCGTTTGCCGACTACATCATGCTGCACAACCCGCAGGAGATCGCCGTGGGGCCGGTATCGGAAGGGCCCAGCTGGTCGCATCCGTTCGGCACGGACCGCCTGGGCACGGATACGTTCAGCCGGACGATCTTCGGGGCGCGAATCGCGATGATCGTCGGTATGTCGGCGATCCTGTTCGGGACGACAACAGGAAGTGCTATCGGGATCGCCTCGGGCTACTTCGGCGGGATCGTCGACAGCATTCTGCAGAGGCTCATCGACTCTCTCCTTGCTTACCCGGCAGTCGTGCTGCTTCTTGCGATCATCGCCGTGGTTGGCGACGAAGACTCGCCGGTCAAGGAGTTCTTACGGGAGCCAGAGGTGCACCTGGGCTTTTTGGGGGCGACCATACCGCTCGGCCCCGCGGGTGTGATTCCGGAGGGAACAGTCTGGGGCGTTCCCAACTTCCTGGACGTGATCGTAATCGCGCTGGCGATTGGGCTTGCCGTGGCGGTGGGGACGGCGCGCGTTGTCCGGGGAGCGGTCCTTTCCCTGAAGGAGAACATGTACATCGAGGCGGCCCGGGCGATGGGCGCGAGCGACTTCCGGATCATGCTGAGGCACATCTTTCCAAATGTCGCGGCACTGGTCGTAGTGCTCTCGACGATCTTCCTGCCGATCGCAATCCTGGCCGAAGCGGCGATCAGCTTCCTCGGCGTGGGCGTACCCGCGGGGACCCCTTCGTGGGGTGCGGACATTGGCGATCCTTCGAACCGGGCGGAGGCGTTTGACGGCTCCTGGTGGGTGGTGTTCTTCCCCGGTCTGGCGCTGAGCATCGTGGTGTTGGGGTTCAACCTTGTGGGCGATGCGTTCCGCGACATCTCCGATCCGCGACTGCGCGGCGGCGGTGGCGGCACACCCGGCATGTAGCTCCGTAGCTTTCAGCGATCAGCTTTCAGCACTGCCTTGCGGCGATTGTGCCCGTCTATAATGGGCCCGATGCCGGTGCGCATCGTGGAGGGGTCCTATGCACGTCCTGTTCCGGTTGGCTTACAGCGTGGCGGTGGCGATCTTCTTCATCCTTTTCGTGATCTTCGGCTCGCGGACGTTTTACGACGAACCTGACTACCCGCGATATCCGAGGGGCCCAGGGCAACCCGGCGTGATCTCGCTGTACTGTGACGACCGCGATTGCTACTACAACGACCAGATTCTGACGCCGGAGATTGAGGACAACCTGTCGCCGACGCAGCAGGCGTACATTGCGGATCAGCGCGAGTACCAGGAAGACCTGAGGAACTTCGAGGACCGGCGCGACGACTATCACCGCAACGTGTTCATCATCGCCGGGTTTCTGGGCGTGCTCGCGATCGGAGCCGGGATCGTCCTGTATCGGGAAGTGGAGGCGCTGCCGCTGGGGTTGGTGCTGGGTGGGATCGGTTCGGTGCTTTATGGGTGGGCGGAGTCGTCGACTGGCGACGGCGATGTGACAGAGGCGTACCCGTTCGTGGTGGCGGCGATCGGGCTGGTGATCCTGCTGGGCGGCGGGTACTGGACGTTTGGGAAGGCGAAGAAGCCGGAGGAGCCCGCTGGTTAGCGGCTCTGCAGTTCGGCG
>JANLRX010000282.1:0-3417 GCA_031362025.1 Chloroflexota bacterium | reverse complement strand
CCTTCGCCTTCGCGGACGAGGCCGAGGAGCAAGTGCTCCGTGCCGATGTAGTGGTGGCCGAGGCGACGTGCTTCGTCCACTGCGAGTTCGATGACTTTCTTGGCGCGGGGAGTGAGACCGATCTCACCCATGACGGCGCGGTCGCCACGGCCGATGATGAACTCGACGGCGGAGCGGACCTTGTTGAGTTCCACCCCGAGGTTAGCGAGCACCTTAGCGGCTACGCCTTCGCCCTCACGGACGAGACCGAGCAGGAGGTGTTCGGTGCCTATGTAGTTGTGGTTGAAGCGTAAGGCTTCTTCCTGGGCCAGCGTTAGTACACGCCGGGCCCGTTCCGTAAATTTGTCGAATCTATCGGCCATGGTCTGCTCGCCCTTCTACTCCGCGCTCTCTCCTACACTATCCAACGCATCCCGAGGCGATTCCGTTACATCTTCGGCCACTTCTTCAACAACTTCCGTGTTCACCGCGACCTCGTCAGCCTGCTCGTCTGCGCTCTCCCCGGCGGGGGTTTCGGCTACTGCCTCTGGTTCTGCCGGGGGCTCGTCTGCGCTTTCGGCTGGGGCCTCAGCAGTTGCTTCTGGCGCGGCCGGTGCTTCATCTGCGACCTCTGGCTCCGCTTCGGCGGCGGCTTCTTTGGCTGCCGGCTCGGCGGTTTCAAGATCTTCTACTATCTGTTCTACGGTTGGCGGCAGGTCGTCGGGTTCTTCCAGCGCCGCTGTTTCTTCGGTTGCCGATTCGGATTCGACCGATGACAGTGCTTCTTCAGCGGTCGCCTCAACGGGCGGCTGCTCGATCGTCACGGTCTCGTCTTCTGCTCCTGGAGCCGAAGCTTCCGCCTCGGCGACCGGCTCTTGTGTTGAGACAGGTCCGCCCGCGGCTTCGGCCTCGGCGACCACTTCTACAGCTTCTTCCTCGGCGGCGGGGGCCGCTGTGACGAAAGTCTCATCGAGGGCGGCTGCGGGCTCGGCGCCGTCTTCGGCGGAAGCGGTTTCGGGAAGCTCTTCACGCACGGGGCGCTGCGGCATGGCAGCGAGGCCGAGCTTGTCGAGCGCTTCTTGCGGCGCGGTGGTGGTGCCGCCGGACGAGTTGAACGCCCAGCCGTCCTGCTCGGCGCGGTCACGGGCCTGCTTAAGGCTGAGGCCGAGGCGGTGACGGTCGTACTCGATGCGGACGATCTTGACCGGAACCACGTCACCCTCTTCGACGACTTCGCGGGGGTGGGTGATGCGGCGATCGACGAGCTCCGAGATGTGGATGAGGCCTTCGATGGGGCCCTCCAGGCGGACGAAGGCGCCGAAGGGGGCGAGCTTCGTGACCTGGCCGGCGACGACCTGGCCTTCGCGGTACACGCCGACGATCTCTTCCCAGCGCTCGGGCTGGGCGCGACGGACGCTAAGGGCGATCTTCTTGGCTTCGTTGTCTACCTTTAGTACGTAGACCGGCACTTCGTCGCCGACTTTGAAGAGCTCGTGGGGCGAACGCGGTGTGCGCTCCCAGGAGAGTTCGGAAAGGTGGACGAGGCCATCAGCGCCGCCGATATCGACGAAGATGCCGAAGTCGCGGATGCTGGTGATGCGACCGGTCTTGACGTCGCCTTCGTTGAGCTCGAGGAGCAGGCGTTCCTTTTCGGCGGCGCGCTTCTCTTGGACGGCGGAGCGCTCGGAAAGGATCGCCCGATTGCGCCGGCGGTTGAGCTCAATGACCTTCAATGTGATGTTCTTGCCGACCCAGTCGGACAGGGCTTTCTGGGTTGCCTCCGGGCTGCCGCGCTCCGGTCCGGCGACGATCTGGGACAACGGGACGAAGGCGTTGACGCCTTCGACGTTGACGAGCAGGCCGCCCTTGTTGCTGCCGGTGACGTAGCCTTCGAACGCTTCGTTGGCGTCGAGGTAGTCCTGGAGGACGCGCCAGCCTCGCTCGCCGCGGGCGCGGTCGAGGGAGAGGATGACCTGGCCTTCCATGGACTCAGGCTGGACGACGGAGACGAGGACCTTGTCGCCCATGTTGAGCTTGGAAGGGCCTTCGGGCTGAAGGCAGTGCATTTCGTTCGGGGGGATGACGCCTTCGGACTTGGCGCCTACGTCTACGAGGATCCCATCTCGGTCGGTTCCAACAACCGTGCCTTCGATGATTTCGCCGCGCCGGAGCTCGCGATAAGCGAGTGATTCCGACTCTTCAAGGAGGGCGGCCATGGGGTTTTCTTCCATGACGCCGTTCCCAGCTGATGGTTCTTGGAATGTCAAAAAGGTATACCTCCGGGTCAAGATGGGATTGAGGAAAACGTTTGGGGCGGGTTCCTCGTGTCTGATTATATCACTGTTTGTGCTTGGCGATAGGTTGGGGAAATGGGTGTGTGATGTTGGGGATTGGTTGGTGTGTTTCAGGGCCTGCGGGGATGGTGGGTGAAGCGCTGCCGATGTGCTGTCGGTTGGTCAGCCGGGTCGTCCCATTCGGTGGAGTCGAGGGTGCGGCGAGCCGCTTCCTTGCCAAAGTCGTCGAGGTGCGTGCCGGCCTTGTCGGCGATGCGGTTGAGGGCTTGGGTGATCTTGTTGTTGTCGGTCATTCGGGGGGATAAAAAAAGCCCTGGCAACGGCCTATTTTCCACACCCAGTCGCCCGGGCAGTATCGTAGGCGCTGAGGCGTTTCACTTCCGTGTTCGGGATGGGAACGGGTGGTGCCACCTCGCTCTAGTCACCAGGAGCATTTTTTCCAGTATAGGACAACTTTGTGGTGAGAGGATGAGAGCGGTGTGTTTTTGTGCACCGTTCTCGATCCTCTGACCGTGTTGTCATGGTAGCGGGGGCAGGACTCGAACCTGCGACCTCCGGGTTATGAGCCCGGCGAGCTGCCGCTGCTCCACCCCGCGGCGTTAAGGACATTGTAGCGAATGTAGAGTGATGGCCTGAGGGATCCTTTTCCGATTGTTGTGGCTGGTAATGGTGTGGTGGGAAAGCCCTCGGTCATTAGTACAGCTCAGCTGAACCGGTTGCCCGGCTTACACATGCTGCCTATCAAGCGGATAGTCTTTCCGCGACCTTACCCGGTTAACCCGGTGGGAGACCTCATCTTGAGGACGGTTTCGCGCTTAGATGCTTTCAGCGCTTATCCGTTCCGAACATAGCTACTGGGCTTTCTGCCTCTGGCGAGACAACCCACACACCAGCGGTTCGTCCACCCCAGTCCTCTCGTACTAGGGGCAGCTCCTCGCAAGTCTCCTACGCCCACCGCGGATAGAGACCGAACTGTCTCACGACGTTCTGAACCCAGCTCGCGTGCCGCTTTAATGGGCGAACAGCCCAACCCTTGGGACCTACTCCAGCCCCAGGATGCGACGAGCCGACATCGAGGTGCCAAACCTCCCCGTCGCTGTGAACGCTTGGGAGAGATCAGCCTGTTATCCCCAGGGTAGCTTTT
>JANLRX010000256.1:0-1805 GCA_031362025.1 Chloroflexota bacterium | reverse complement strand
ACGCTCGCGGCTGGATCGCCGGGGAAGAAGTGCCCGGCTACCGCGAAGAGCCGGAAGTGCCTCCGAACTCCAACACCGAGACGTTCGCTGCCCTGAGGATGTACGTAGACACGTGGCGGTGGGCGGACGTGCCGTTCTACCTGCGGGTCGGGAAGCGGCTGCCCAAGCGCAGCACGGAGATCGCGGTGACGTTCAAGCGAGCGCCGCACCTGCTGTTTCGGGACGTGGTGGACTCGCCCGCGCTGGACCCGAACGTGCTCTCCATCCGCATCCAGCCGAACGAGGGGATCAGCCTGAAGTTCCTGACGAAGGTGCCGGGCTCGCCACTGCGCATCCGGCCCGCGAACATGGACTTCCTGTACGGCGCCTCGTTCCTCGCACAGGCGCCATCGGCGTACGAGACGCTGTTGCTTGACTCGCTCCGCGGAGACGCGACGCTGTTCGCCCGTAGCGACGAAGTGGAGGCGGCGTGGTCGCTGATGGACCCGATCATGGAGGGCTGGAAGAACCAGCCGCCGCCGCACTTCCCAAACTACGAGGCGGGGGCCTGGGGCCCGAACGCGGCACACGAGCTGATCGAGAAAGACGGCCGGCAGTGGCGGAAGCTGTAGACGGACTCCAGGACCTTTCGCTCACCTGGTCGGGCCGCGCGCTGGACGTCGGGCACATCGAGGCGGAGCTGGGAAAGCTCCGGTACCTCGCGGCGGGCGAACCTGCGGGCGGCGAGGGATTCGCGCTGCGAACGAGCCTGCTCAACATGGTCGTGTACACGCAGCACGAGGAGGGGGCGAGCCACGCCAGCCGGGTGATCGAGGACTTGGCGAGCCACCACCCTTCGCGGGCGATCGTCATCGTCGCTCAACAGTCGGACGAAGAGTCGCACATCGAGGCGCAACTGGCCGCGCACTGCCACATCACGCAGGAGGAGCACAGCGTCTGCTGCGAGGAGATCTGTCTGCGGGTGTCCGGGCGGGCGGCGTCGCATCTGCACAGCCTGATCGTGCCGTTGCTCGTGCCGGACCTGCCGGTGCACATCTGGTGGTCGGAGCCGCTGCCGGATGACCCGCACCTCATCCTGAGCCTGATGGAGTCGGCGGACCACGTGATCATCGACTCCGCCCGGTTCGCGCACCAACTCCAGGGGTTGGTGCACCTCGCACCGCTGACGGAGAAGGTGCCGCAGCCGATGTTCGGAGACTTGAACTGGAACCGGCTGACGCCCCTGCGCGAACTCTTCCAGCGGCAGCGGCAGGTTGCCGACATCCGGCACCACCTGTCCACCGTGCAGAGCGTGGAGGTGCGATACGCGGGCAACGGGCCGGAGGTTGGCGCGCAAGCATTCCTGTTCCTGGCCTGGCTGGCACAGGAGCTGGGCTGGGACACGCGCTCGGTTGCGGGACGCGGGAAGGACCACATCGTCGTCCGGTATTACGAGCAGAAGATCGACATCTACATCAAGCCGGTCCCGTACCCGACGGTCGAGGACGGCACGATCGTCTCGCTGAAGATCGCCTGCGAAGCGGAAGCACGGAGCGCGCTGCTGACGATGAGCCGGACGGCGGACCCCCACCACGTGATCGTGCGGGTGGAGCACATGGACGAAGTGGGTGAAGACCACCTGCGGATCGAGCCAATGGAGATCTCCGGGATGCTGATGCGGGAGATCGACCGGCCGATCCGGGACCCGGAGTTCACCCGGGTGCTGCGCGCGGCGATCCCGCTGATCAACGCTGCCAGCGCCTGATCCGAAGCGCGACTGGCTCGTGAGGTGCATTGGTTTCTGACGCGCCTCAAGCCTGGTGAGT
>JANLRX010000222.1:0-4433 GCA_031362025.1 Chloroflexota bacterium | reverse complement strand
AGGGTGTCGGACAGATCTTCATGATGGACCTGGATGGCGAGAATCGCGTGAACGTGAGCAACAGCGCCAGTTCCGATTCTGAACCGGACGTGCAACCACTCATCGTACGGCTGTGGGGCGACTCCGACTGCGACGGCGAGGTCAGCTCGCGCGATAACCAGGCGCTGCTGCGGAACGTGCTATCCCAGGCAGCGCTCTCGCAGACCCAGCCCTGCCCCGCCCTCGGCACCGAGGTTCAAGTAGACGACACAATCCGCCTCTGGGGCGATTCGGACTGCGACGGCGAGATCAGCAGCCGCGACAACCAGGCGCTGCTGCGGAATGTGCTGTCCCAGGCGGCGCTTTCGCAGACGGAACCTTGTCCTGACATAGGGGATGATGTGGAGGTCCTTTTCCTCTAAAACGAAGGGTTTACGGCCTGCTCTCGCCTATGCTACTCTGCCTATACGATTCACGGTGTCTATACAGCTAAGAATTGTGGACATTCTGTACGGACGCTGGCATACTTCACACATCTTTTCGCTAGTGGTGGGGACGGGACACATGGCTCTATCTGGCACCCATATAGCTGCCACATCCTCCGATAGGCCCTCCCGGGTCAACCCTTCCACGCGCCTCTCCTCTCGCACACGGGCAAAGCCTCCGCTGCCAGCAGCAGCAACCGCAGCGTAGCCCGAAACAGGAGACCTCACCATGAGCCAGTCACCAAAGCACTACCCTATTCCTCACCAGCACCAATCAGGTGCGGACACGAACCCGCGCGCCCAGGCCCCCGAGAAGCAGGGGCTGTACGACCCGTTCCACGAGCACGACAGCTGTGGCGTCGGCTTCGTCGTCCACCTGAAGGGTCAGCGCTCGCACAAGATCGTCGATGACGGGCTGACGGCGCTTGAGCACCTGAACCACCGCGGCGCTTGCGGCTGCGAGGTGAACACCGGCGACGGCGCCGGTGTCCTCATCCAGATCCCGCACGACTTCTTCGCGCATGTCTGTGCGCACGAAGGGATCCGCCTGCCCGAACGCTACGGCGTCGGGCTATTCTTTGCCCCGAAGGACGAGAACGCCCAGATGCAGGCCAAGCGCGTGTTTGAGGACATCGTCCGCACCGAGGGCCAGCACCTCGTGGCCTGGCGCCGGGTGCCGACGAACAACTCATCGCTCGGCTACAGCGCCGTGGCGGCCGAGCCGGACATGTTCCACGTCTTCATCTCCCCGAGCGAGTCGATGAAGAGCGACGATGACTTCGAGCGACGCCTGTACGTGATCCGCAAGCTCTTCGAGAAGCGGATGGAGCGCTCCATCGCCGACATCGATCAGGCGTCGTCCTTCTACTTCCCGAGCCTCTCCTGCCGGACGCTCGTCTACAAGGGCATGCTGATGGCGACGCAGCTCCGCGAGTACTTCCCGGATCTGAGCGACCCCCGGATGTCGAGCGCGCTCTGCATGTTCCACTCTCGGTTCAGCACGAACACGTTCCCCAGCTGGAAGCTCGCCCACCCCTACCGCATGATCTCCCACAACGGCGAGATCAACACCCTGCGCGGCAACATTAACTGGATGCGCGCCCGCGAGGCGATGTTCGAGTCGGACGTGATCCCGGACATCCAGCGCATCATCCCGATCATCGACGAGAAGGGCAGCGACACCGCCTGCTTCGACAACGCCCTCGAGTTGCTGTACATGGCCGGCCGCCCGATTCACCACGCCGTGATGATGATGATCCCGGAGCCCTGGGACGGTCATGAGTCGATGAGCCCGGAGAAGAAGGACTTCTACCGCTACCACGCCTGCCTGATGGAGCCGTGGGACGGCCCGGCCTCGATCGCCTTCACGGACGGCCGGGTGATCGGCGCTGTGCTGGACCGCAACGGCCTCCGCCCCTCGCGCTACTACGTGACGAAGGACGACTTCGTGATCATGGCGTCCGAGGTCGGGGTGCTGCCGGTGGAGCCGGAGAACGTGCTCCACAAGGGGCGCTTGCAGCCCGGGCGCATGTTCCTCGTCTCGCTCGAAGAGGGCCGGATCATCGACGACACCGAACTCAAGCAGAAGATGGCCACCGAGAAGTTCTACGGCGACTGGCTCGCCCGCAACATGAAGACGATTGACGACCTGCCGATAGGCGAACTCGCGCCGCACCTGACCGGCGAGGACCTCCTCCAGCAGCAAATGGCGTTCGGCTACACCGTCGAGGACCTGAAGTACATCCTCGGCCCGATGTCCCGCAACGGGGAAGAGGCTATCGGCTCGATGGGCACGGACACCCCGCTCGCGGTGCTCTCCGACAAGCCGCAGCTCCTCTACAACTACTTCAAGCAGCTTTTCGCGCAGGTCACCAACCCGCCACTGGACGCGATCCGCGAAGAGATCGTGACGTCCGTGAAGACGCTCATCGGGCCGGAGGGCGACCTTCTCGACCCGCAGCCGAACAACGCCCGCATGGTCGAGATCAAGATGCCGTTCATCAGCAACGAAGACATGGCGCGGTTCAAGGCGCTCGACGACGGTTTCCTGCGCTCCCGCGTGATCTCGCTGCTCTACCCCGCGGCCGAAGGGCCGAAGGGTCTCGAGCGCGCCGTCGACCGGCTGTGCGATGAGGCGGATCAGGCGATCGCGGAGGGGTACACTCTGCTCATCCTCTCCGACCGCGGCGTCGACGCTGATAACGCCCCGATCCCGGCGCTCCTCGCGACCGCCGGGCTGAACAACCACCTGACCCGCGAACGACGGCGCACCCACGTCGGCGTGCTGCTGGAGACGGGCGAGGCGCGCGAGGGGCACCACAACGCGCTGCTGCTCGGCTACGGCGCTGGTGCGATCAACCCATACTTGGCGCTGGACACGCTCAAGCAGCTCGCCGAAGAAGGCCAGCTCGATGCGACGATCACGTACGAAGACGCCGTCGAGCACTACCTGAAGGCGTGCAAGAAGGGCGTCGTCAAGATCATGTCCAAGATGGGCATCTCCACGATCCAGAGCTACCGTGGCGCCCAGATCTTCGAGGCGATCGGCCTCTCCCACGAGTTCGTCGACAAGTACTTCACGTACACAGCGTCGCGCATCGGCGGCGTCGGCATCGAGGAGATCGCGCTCGACATGCTCTCCCACCACAAGCGCGCGTTCCCGGAGCGGGAAGGCGGGCTCAAGGAGCTGCTGTGGGGCGGCCAGTACCAGTGGCGCCGCGACGGCGAGTTCCACCTGTTCAACCCGGAGACGATCTTCAAGCTGCAGCACTCTACGCGCAGCGGCCAGCAGAACGTCTTCAAGGAATACACCCGCATGGTGGACGAGCAGGCCGAGCGCCTGTGCACCCTCCGTGGCCTGTTCGAGATCAAGTCTGACCGCGACTCCGTTCCGCTCGATGAAGTGGAGCCAGCGGAGGCGATCTTCCACCGCTTCGCCACGGGCGCGATGAGCTTCGGCTCGATCGGCGCGGAGGCGCACGAGACGCTGGCGATCGCGATGAACCGCATCGGCGGCAAGAGCAACACCGGCGAGGGCGGCGAGGACCGGCGACGGTACCAGCCCGACGAGAACGGCGACCTCCGCCGGAGCGCGATCAAGCAGGTGGCGTCCGGCCGCTTCGGGGTGACGAGCGAGTACCTGGTGAACGCCGACGAGTTGCAGATCAAGATGGCCCAGGGAGCCAAGCCCGGCGAGGGCGGCCAGCTGCCCGGCCATAAGGTGTGGCCGTGGATCGCGGCGGTCCGGTACTCAACGCCGGGCGTCGGCCTCATCAGCCCGCCACCGCACCACGACATTTACTCGATCGAGGACCTGGCACAGCTCATCCACGACCTGAAGAACAGCAACCCGCGCGCCCGGATCAACGTCAAGCTCGTCGCCGAGATCGGCGTCGGGACGGTGGCGGCGGGCGTCGCCAAGGCGAAGTCGGACGTGGTG
The DNA here is from genome assembly GCA_031362025.1 of Chloroflexota bacterium. Lineage (GTDB taxonomy): Bacteria > Chloroflexota > Dehalococcoidia > SM23-28-2 > RBG-16-64-32 > DATKKM01. The sequence goes on along the minus strand of JANLRX010000222.1, from coordinate 530 downwards.
CTGATCAGCGGCCACGACGGCGGCACCGGCGCCAGCCCGATCACCTCGATCAAGCACGCCGGCATCCCGTGGGAGCTGGGCCTCGCCGAGACACAGCAGACGCTCGTGCTGAACAACCTCCGCGACCGGATCGTCGTCCAGACGGACGGCCAGATGAAGACCGGCCGCGACGTGGTCATCGGTGCGCTGCTGGGCGCGGAGGAGTACGGCTTCGCGACGGCGCCGCTGGTCGTGATGGGCTGCATCATGATGCGCGTCTGCCACCTGGACACGTGCCCCGTCGGCATCGCCACGCAGAACCCCAAGCTCCGCGAGAAGTTCGACGGCCAGGCCGAGCACGTGGTGAACTTCTTCCGCTTCATCGCCGAGGAAATCCGCGAGTACCTCGCCGCGATGGGCTACCGCAGCGTCGACGAAGTCATCGGCCGCAGCGATCTGCTGGACATGCGCCGCGCGATCGAGCACTACCAGGCGCGCGGCCTGGACTTCTCGGCGATCTTCTACCGCCCCGACGTCGGTCCCGAAGTGGC
>JANLRX010000179.1:0-2259 GCA_031362025.1 Chloroflexota bacterium | reverse complement strand
TCGCCGGGGCCGTGGTCGCCGGGGCCGTGGTAGCCGGAGCCGTGGTAGCCGGGGCCGTCGTAGCCGGGGCCGTTGTAGCCGGGGCCGTGGTGGCCGGAGCCGTGGTAGCTGGAGCCGTGGTGGAGATAGGTGTACTGGTTGGAGGAGTGGCCTGCCAGAAGCCCATCGTCGAGGAATCGGAAATGTTTACGTGGTATACGAAGAACGTATATCCCGCGATGTTGCTAAACTCGTAGTAGGGAGTGCCATCCACGGTGCCGTCGCTGACCATGCCACTTACACGGACCTCGTACTGGCCATCGAGGCCAGTGGCTAAATCATTCTCTTCTTGGTTAGCGGCGGGGGGAATGTTGCCTGTCCCGTCCGTCACATTGGTGTCGGCTGCGCCCCCACCGGTGCAGTGGGGTGGAGTATTCGCCCCGATTGTGCCTTCCGAGTAAGGCTCATTGTCGTCATCGAGGCAGAGCTGGTGCTGTACTGCATCTTGAATCGTGTCACCCGGAAAACCGCGTATGGCGATTCGCAAAGTGCTAGCGTCCACATACTGGTAGAACAGCTCGCCTTCCTGATTGGTGGTTACGCCGGGGCCGGCCTGCGGCTTGTTGATCAAAGGGATGCAACTGTAGCCAGCTGGCACGTTGTCGTTACAGGCGACAGTATCGTGGCTGGCTCCGCTACCGTTCACAGTTAAGAGCGCGACGAGCATGGCACCCGCTAGTCCGCCGATCGCCAATAGCTGGACCCGAAATCCATGGGATATTTGATTCATCTTCCTCCACCTTCGCGGCTTTGAGAACGGATTGAACTCCTTAACCGTTCCTAAACCTTAGCTCCCAAGGTGATTGTGGAGAACCCGATTTCCTCACGTCGGGCGAATATACACCAATTCGTAACATCAACGGGGCGATACCCTGCCATTTGCGGACGAATGCAAGCAGTACGGTTTGGCAGATGCCGCACGCCGGGCCGGGAAGTACTTACGCGGCGTCGGAGGCGGCGGTGGCTGGTTCGGCGTGGCCGTTGCGGCGGCGGCTCCAGTTGCGGAGGAAGGCGGGTGCCGTCTCCTGGGCGCGCTCTACGGCTTCGCGGACGTCGCCGAAGCCCTGGCGGAGCACTTCGCGGGTGTCGCGCTGCGCTTCGACCTGGTCTTCGAGCCACTCGCGGGCCAGCGCGATGTTCCGGGCCTGGGCGTTGCCAACGGCGTCGGCGACGGCTTCGTATACGGCGACTACGTCTGTCGGGCCGCTGACGACCTTGCGGCCGATCTCTGTCCAGTCCTTCGCGCCGTTGCGGGCGCCTTCGAGGAGAGAGCGGTTGAAGCGGTGGTAGCGGTCGCCAGCGCTGCGGAACGCGTCGAAAAGCGTAGCCTGACGCTCAAGGATGCTGTCGAAGAGTTGCGAGGCGGCCTCGTTGCGGGTGGTCTGGGCCATAGTCTGCCTCCGAAAGGTTGTGCGTGCGGGTAACATCATTGAACCCCTAACGACGCGCTGTGTCAACGGAAATGGGCCGGATTCGCGCGCTGTAAACTTGTGTTCATGGACTACGACGCGGCGATTGAGTACTTACTCACGTTTGCGGACTTTGAGCGGTCGGGGCGGTTTCAGGAGCGGCCAGACGTGGCGCCGATGCGGGCGCTGCTGCACGAGCTGGGCGACCCGCAGGACGCGGACGGCTACTCGCTTACGTTCCACGTGGCGGGGTCGAAGGGGAAGGGCAGCACGGCGGCGATGATCGAGTCGATCATACGGGCGGCCGGGAAAACGACGGGCCTGTACACGAGCCCGCACCTGTATGACTTTACGGAGCGCATCCAGATCAATGGTGAGCCGATAGACCGCGACGAGTTCGCGGCGCTGGTCTCGAACGAGCTCAAGCCAGCGGTGGAACGCGCGGAGCTGAGGATCGGGGACCGGGCATTCGTGACGTTCGACCTGCTGACGGCGCTCGGGTTCCTGGCGATGCGTGGTGTGGAGTACCGGGTGATTGAGGTTGGGCTCGGCGGGCGCGTGGACAGCACGAACGTGTTCGACGACAGCGAGGTGGTAGTTATCACGCCGCTCTCGTTCGAGCACACGGCGATCCTGGGCGATACGATCGAGCAGATCGCGGCGGAGAAGGCGGGGATCATCCGGCCGTCGTCCACGGTAGTGATCGCGCCGCAGGAGTACCCGGCCGGGAAGTCGGTGGTGGAGCTGGCAGTGGCGAGCGTGGTCTGGCCGGGACTTCCGGACGAGCTGCGGATGGTGGACGTGGCGGCGG
>JANLRX010000167.1:0-4782 GCA_031362025.1 Chloroflexota bacterium | reverse complement strand
CGCAGCGCTTGCAGGGGGGGGGGTTACGGGGAGAACGGGTCGTGGAGGAAGGAGCGGGGTCGGTCAACTACCGGAGGAGTTCGATGAGCTGGTGGAGCATCCGCGCGGTCGCGCCCCAGATGCGGTGGCCCTTGTAGGTGAACGCCGGCACCAGCACTTCGCGGCCCTGGTGCTCACGGACCTCGAGCTCCATGTTCGACTCTTCCATCAGGAAAGCGAGAGGCACTTCGACGACCTGCGTAACTTCCTTGTCGTTGATCGTGTACGGGTACTCCGACTCGTGGTCGAGAAAACCAACCACTGGCGTCACCCGGAAGTTGCTGATCGTGATCATGTCGTCGAGGTGGCCGATGATCCGCACGTGGTCGTGGTTCACACCGATCTCTTCGTACGTCTCGCGGAGGGCGGTCTGCTCGCAGCCGTCGTCTTCGTCGTCGCAGGCGCCGCCGGGGAAGCACATCTGCCCCTTGTGGTGCTCGACGTGGTTCGTGCGCTGCGTGAAGATGACGTTCGCATCACCGTTGCGCTGGTGGATCAGGACGAGGACCGCCGCCGCCGATGCCGTCGGGTTCTCGATCTTGCGCGGCGTGTAGTCCGCCAGCGCCGACTCGACTCGTTCCAGTAGTTCTTCGGTTGCCATTGCGAGAGTCATTCTAACCTCACCCCGGCGAAGCCGTCACGCGGAAAGTTCCGCGCGGGCCGCCACTATTTTTTCGCGGAAGCCGGACACGTCGAAGAAGGACCAGCCCCGCACTGCCGCTTCCTTGAGGTACCGATACGTCGACGCCCTCGCCGCTGCCAGCGGTTCGGCCTCCGGCGTCCCCTGCGCGTCCTCCGCGAATTGCAGAAACCGCTCGAGTCCACCCATCAGCCTGGCGTTTTCGAAGGTCAGGGCGGAGAGCGCAAGTCCTGCGTCCCCGCCCTGACCTACCACCCCGTCCACCTCATTGACGACAGACTCGGCGTTTGCGTTGCGTCCCAGCGCCTCGCGAATTTCCGCCAGCAGCGTTTTCAACCGTTTGTTGTCCGAGACCAGAGTCTCGACCTCGGTGTCCCATTCGGCCGCCAGCGACTCGATCATCATGCCGACTACGGTCGAGGCCTCGAGCGCGTAGCCGGTCGTCAGCTCCGGCGTCATCACGCCAGCGACGGCGGCCTGGATCGCGCGCAGTCCCTCCACTCCGGTCGGTCGCATCAGACGCCCATCAAGTCCATGATCTCGAGTTCCAGTCGCCGCGTGTTCCGTCCGAGGAACGCCATCATCGCCGCGCGCGTCCGTCCCTCGATGAACGACCGCGCGCCCGTCAGGAAGATGATCGCGAGCTTGATGTTCGCGACGATCTCCCAGAACCGCACGGAGTCGTCATCGATCCGAAAGCCCGATTGCTCCTCGTAGCGCCGGTAGAACGTCTCGCGGCTCATCAGCCCACCGATGTCGTCGTTACCCAGCCACCTCCACGGCCGCGCACACGCCCAGCCGATGTCCTCCAGAGGATCGCCGAGGTGGGTCATCTCCCAGTCCAGGATCCCCCGGATCTCCCCGGACGGGTGCGCCAGGAAGTTTCCTGTTCGGTAGTCCGCGTGCACCAGGACGATGCGCTGCGCCGGCATCGGCGGGTTCTTTCGCAGCCACCGGAACGCCGCCCGGAGGACCGGCTGCGGTTCCATCGCCTCGCGGTCGAGCACCGCTTCCCACTCCTCGACCTCGGTCACGCCGCACGCGTCCTCGCTGGGCGGCTTGCGCAGGAAGTCGAGCCCGAGCGCTTGCCAGTCCGCAGCGTGGATCTTCGCGAGGATGTCCGTGAACTGCTCCGCGAGCTGCGGCCGTACGCCAAAGTATGACGGGCTCATCAGCACGTTCGTCGGGTTCGCTTCGCAGCCGTCGATGCGGGCCATCAGGCAGAACGGCCGGTCCAACCACGACTCCTCGGGCTCCAGCCAGTACATCTGTGGCACCGGTACCCCAGCCTTCCCGATCGCCTCCATCACCCGGAACTCAAGGTCGCGGTCGCTTACCAGCACGCTGGCGTCGGGGTCGCGGCGGAGGATGAACCCGCGCTCGACAGTCGAGCCGTTTTCCCGCCAGCGCGCGTCGAACGACCACGTCTCGCGCGACTGCCCGCCCGGTATCCGGTACAGCCCTTCGACGGCGATCTCCTGCGCCCCCGGAATCCGGTGCGCGAGGTACTGGGCGATACGCGGTTCAAGCATTGCGGGCGTAGCTTAGGCAGCAACGCAACAAGCTGTAAAGCGCCAACGAAGCAGTACGGGGGTCTGGGGGGTTCGCCCCCCAGCGGGTGCGCAGAGGGCAGAGCCCTCGCCAGGGCGGCGGGTGGTGGGCCCGGCTGGATTCGAACCAGCAACCAACCGGTTATGAGCCGGGCGCTCTGCCCTTGAGCTACGGGCCCGCCGTCCGAAATTGTAGCATCGGGCAGTTGACCGCCCTCTTGCACACACGCGACCGCCCATCTCTAGCGAACGAATAAACGAATGCAGTATTACCCGCCCCATTCGTTTATCCGTTGCGCAGCAGGCAATTCGTTGTGAGTCACCGGCCGAACATTGAAAACCTCCCCTACCTTTCCATAAGACCGTTCTTGTAACGGCGCTTCCCGCAGCGTCGTCTGTTTTAGTAGCCCGCGTATAGGCGAGGCAATTGGGGCTCTACGTATAGAAGGATGATGCAGTGACCAAGCCGAGTGATTTCACACCCGACCGCGTGCTGGAAGTTGACCAGCCCGCGCAGACCAGCACCCGCGCCCTCGAGCGCCAGATCCTGTTTACCCGGGCGCTTGGTGTCGTACTGTTCGTCGTGGGTGTTGTCGTCATCGGCGCCTCGGCCGGCTTCGGGACCCCGACGTTCGCCCTGGGCTCGGTAGTACTCGTCGCCTTCGCCGGCTACATCGCGATCACGGAAAGCCGCGCCCGCCGTCTCTCCGTAAGCCTCGAAAAGCGCCTCCGCCTCGGGCTCCTCGTCCACAACATGGAGCTGGAGAACATGGCGATGCAGGACGACCTCACGCAGCTCTACAACCGCCGCTACTTCTTCGATCGCCTGGACCGCGAGCTGGAGACCGCGAAGGCGTTCAAGCGCCCGCTTTCCGTCATGGTGATCGACGTCAACGGGATGAAGCAGGTCAACGACACCTACGGCCACCGCATCGGCGACGAGATGCTCGAAGGCTTCGGCCGCTTTCTGCTGGACAGCACCCGCGCCAGCGACGTCCCGGCCCGCATCGGCGGCGACGAGTTCGCGATCATCCTGCCGGACACCTCCGACAAGGCGGCGCACAACCTGAAGATCCGGCTCGCCAAGCGCCTCGAGTCCATCGACGTCATCGACCGCAACGCGCTCAGCCTGAAGGTCAGCGCCGCGTTCGGCGTCGCCGGCTACCCCTCCGCCGGCGAGACCGTGGACGAGATCATCACGAAGTCCGACGCCGACATGTACGCCGACAAGAACGAACACCGCGGCGACACCGCCCGCCCCGGCGCTACCGCCGGCGTCGGCACCATGCGCCTCGAACGCGGCGAATCTACGGGCTAGCGCTCGACCGTGAAGTAGCTGCAGCGGTTCGCTAGACTGCCTTTAGTAGCCCACGAAGATCGCCGAAACTGTCCTGCAGCACCTGGGCACCGGCTACAATGCCTTTGGTTCGCTCAGCTACAGAAGTCGTGTGGTCCGTCGACCTTACCACCTGGTACTCTTCAGCCGGCAGATTCTGAACAATCGTCGGGAGAATAGATTTCAATGTGTTGATCCACGCGTCAACTGCTCCGTCTCGATTCGCTCCGATTACTTCGTGCTTTAGTTCGAACGCTTGCGGCTTTGAGACTTGCGCACCTGCAAGTTCCTCACGAAGGGATCCGAATATCGTAAGAACGAATTGTTTGGAGGCGGGATAGTCGAGCAATCGAAGTTGTCGGCTTTCTAGCTGTGTCTCAGTTCCCTGATCAGACCTTGCTTTCAGTTCCTGCTTAACGCTGTCATAAGCCCAGCCCAAAGCCTGAACTGCGTAAACGTGACCGATACTAATGTCGGCCGGAAAGACCTTGTCGTAGGTAACGTCTGACTCGAAAATGTCACTTCTTGCACGAATCGCGGTCTGCAGGTCGCCTGCGAACGCACACAACATCTGACCGACCTGATTAGCGAAGATCGAGGTCGCCGACTTTCGGGAACTGTCTCTCCTGTGCACATATTCGACACCTCTTGACTCAAATTCCTGCTTTATTCGTACTTGCCTCGGATCGTTACTTCGTCGGTCCCATGCGACGATTGAATTCTGCGTGTTGTTGCCAGCGACGATGCCCGGAATCATGGAATCATTTTCAACAACAACGATGCGTGCAGACACCGACACGTTCTTGGCGTGATCGCTCCCAGCGGCATGAATAGCACCTGTCGTTTGCGCCCCATTTACGATAGACAGGCCGGTGATACGAAGAGTCTCGTCGTCAAGAAGAGTGGCCTTCTTCGTAATCATCGTTATCCCATTGTTGAACACGAAGAAGTTACCTGGATCCTTCTGAGTCGTATCCTTAATCTTGTTGTTCACGTTGCCGGACATCTTTCGTGCCCCTAAGAAGTCTCTCAAGTTCGCGCTGAATAACGCATTCCCATACTTCTCATAAAGGCCGTGAAGAACGGCGCCATTGAGGGAGAGCACAAACGCCCGCCAACTAGGTCCTTCTTCATAGAGTCTTTGTCCTGCCGGGAGATCGATCTTGTCGACCACCTGTATAGCGCCCAAAGAAGTTAGATGCAGGGCCTCGATTCGC
>JANLRX010000164.1:0-2236 GCA_031362025.1 Chloroflexota bacterium | reverse complement strand
AGGCGGCTCCAGGAGATCGCTTCCTTAGAGAGGACGTCGGTCACCATGTAGGCGTAGGCCGGATCCACCACCTGCTCCTGCGTGGGCTGCGTGAATTCGTAAATGATGTCGCCGTCGGCGTTGGTGATCTTGAGAACGGACACCTGGTCCAGCGTGCGGAAGCCGGTCGGCAGATCCTCGGACGTCGGCCGACCGATCATCATGCCGTTGTTCGCCAGCACGGCGAAGGCGAACGTCTGGTCCACCAGCTTCACCTCGCAGGCGCCCAGCGTGATCGTGGGGCCGCAGTCGCCCTGTCGGAGGTCGGTGATGCCCATGCGGTGGGCCAGTTCGCGCATCCGGTCCTCGCCGACGTCCATCAGCGTGCGCACGGCCGTGGTGTTCACGGACTCCGAGAAGCCTTTGCGGAGCGGGATCGTTCCAAGGTACGCGAGGTTCCAGTTGTTGACCTCGCGCTGGACGCCGCCGACGTCGAGCAGCAGCTTCTTGTCCTCGACCAGCGTGGAAGGCACCCAGCCGTCCTCGAATGCCTTCAGGTACGTGAACATCTTCATCGTGGAACCGTGCGATTGCAGCGAGCTAGCGATGTCCACCTCGCCGTCGATATCGTCGCGGTTGAAGTTGCGGCTGCCCACGTAGGCCAGGATTTCTCCCGTGCTGGGCTGGATGGCCACCAGCGAGGCGTTATGGCCACCTGTGCGCTCCTCCGATCCGGTGATCTCCTCCTCCAGGATCTGTGCTGCAAGCGAGTTCAGTCCGAGGTCAAGTGTGGTGGTGATCCGAAGGCCGCCGGTGGTGACCACCTTGTCGCACGGGATATCGCCCGGCGACTGGAAGAGTCCGGCCGAGCACATCTTCTCAACCTGGTCCTTCACGTAGTACACCCAGTGCGGGGCAACGATCTCGTACGAGTTTTCGATATAGTTCAGCGGTTCGTCACGAGCAGCATTGATCTGCGCTTCGGTGAGCTGAATCATCGGTTGGTTCGGGTCGGCGATGCCGGGTATCGAGTTCACTTCTTCGAGGTGCTTGATCATCAGGTCTAGCACTTCGAGCTGCCGAGCTTTGGCCAAATCACGCGGTGTCAGAGGCAATGGTGTGTTGGGATCACCGTCGTCGACCGGTATGTAGTTGGTCGGGTCGTAGTCACCGGGCGCCTGCGGGAGCCCAGCCAGGAGAGCCGCCTCGCCAAGCGTCAACTCGCTAGAGTGCTTGCCGAAGAACCGTAAGGATGACGATTCGATGCCATACGAGAGGTTTCCGTAGAAGATCTGGTTCAGGTACCACTCCAGGATCTGGTTGTCGCTGTACTTACGCTTCAGTTCCAGCGCAATCACCGTCTCTTGGAGTTTACGGTCGATAGCGTCGGTGCCGCGGCTGGTGCGTTCTTCCTGCGGGATATAGACGTTCTCGACGAGCTGCTGGGTGATCGAACTGCCGCCGGACCCCTCGAAGAAGCCACCGCCGAAGGGAGTGAGGTTTTCCAGACCCGCGCGCGCAAGGCCCTGGAAATTGACGCCCGGGTTGTCGTAAAAGCTAGCGTCCTCGGTGGCGACCGTTGCCGCGATTACGTAGGGGGATATCTCGGACAGTGGCACTGGATCGCGCAGGGCGGCGTACTCGTCGAGATATTCGTACAAGCGGTTGCCGTTGCGGTCATAGGCAATGCCTGTGCCGACGGCGGATGCGGAGATCGCTTGCTCCGGAGGCTTGATGTCGTCGGCGTAGGAGCGGTACACGAGGACGCTTGTGACGACCATTGCGCCGACGGAGAGCACCGATGCAAACATCGCGATCGTGGCCAGCGCCATGAGGCGAGAGCGGAACGTGCGCCCGCGTTGCGAGAGCACCTGGCGGCCGCGACGGCGGCGCATTCTGTGGACGTTCTTCAACTGGTTGTCTTATCTCTGCTTCCGGGGCGAGCGGGCGGCCCCTGTTTTCGTGTCTGTAATCAACTCTGCACTAAGACAACGAAATGAGACAAGCCAAAGATTCGGAGCGGCGTGTTCTCGAACGGATATAGAAACAATCGCAATGCGCGCCCGACGATCTTCCGCCGCCGCATCACGTGGTCGAAGCCGGGGAAGACGTAGCTGTGCACCTGCGCCTTCAGGCCGGCCTTCCGATACACCTTGCGGAGGCGACTGTACGAGTACACGCGGGCGTGCGGGACGAGCCGGTTGCGCAGGGGGTCGGGCAGGTAGTTCACGAACGGCATGTTGCCGAACACGTAGCG
>JANLRX010000111.1:0-10292 GCA_031362025.1 Chloroflexota bacterium | reverse complement strand
GAGGGCTACGCGGCCGCAGTCCGGTAAACAACCGGCGGTCAGTCAGACCCGAAGGAATAACAATGGCAGCGAAAGAAACCACAACAACACTAGACATCAACGGTATGAGCTGCGCCTCGTGCGTGCGCCGCGTTGAGCGGGCACTATCGAAGGTTGAGGGCGTCGATACCGCGAACGTGAACTTCGCCTCCGAGACCGCGATGGTCACGAGCGCAGGCAACGTGCCGGTCGAGACGCTAGTCGCGGCGGTCGAGAAAGCCGGTTACAGCGCAAGGCCGACGCAGGCAACCAACGACCGCGAGAATGAGCGAGATGCGCACGCGCGCCGTACCCTTGCGCTGGTGATCTTCGGCTCTGTCCTGGCGATTCCGGTAATTGTGCTGGCTATGGCGATGGACATTGCCGGGCTCTACATCAACGATGACCCGCGTTTACACGGTTGGATCGTGCTGGCGTTGGCGTCGCCGGTGCAGTTCGGGTTGGGCTGGCGCTACTACCGCGGCGCCTTCGCATCGCTGCGGCACCTGAACCCGAACATGGATGTGCTCATCGCGCTCGGCACAACCGTTGCGTACGTGTACAGCGCCTGGGTGATCGCTTTCGACAAGCCGTACACGATGTTCATCGATGTTTCAGTGGCGGTGCTTGTCTTTATCACGATGGGAAAATACTTCGAGGAGAGGTCCAAGGGTGCGGCGTCGTCCGCCATCCAGAAGCTCCTGGGCATGTCCGCGAAGTCGGCGCGAATCATCCGCGACGGCTCCGAGATAGAAGTGGAAATCGGGCGCGTGGCCACGGGCGACGTCGTCATCGTGCGTCCGGGGGAGAAGGTTCCGGTTGACGGAATGGTGAGCGAAGGGCACAGCGCCGTCGACGAGTCGATGATCACCGGCGAATCGATTCCGGTCGAGAAGCGAGCCGGCGACCGAGTAGCCGCCGGGACGATCAACCAGAACGGGGTTCTGCGCTTCGAGGTGACCGCTGTCGGTGCCGGCACCACGCTGGCACGGATGGCGAAGATGGTGGAAGAAGCCCAGGGTTCGAAGGCTCCTATCCAGAAGCTCGTGGACCAGATCTCCGCTATCTTTGTGCCGGTCGTCATCGTGATCGCGCTTGGAACGTTCCTGGCCTGGGGCCTCTTTACCGAGCCGTCACACGTCTGGAGTGACAGCCAGTGGATCGCTGGAATGCGCGCGGCCGTCGCGGTACTGGTTATCGCCTGTCCCTGCGCGCTCGGGCTCGCCACTCCCACCGCGATCATGGTCGGCACGGGAATCGGTGCGGAACGCGGCATCCTGGTCAAGAACGCCGAGGTCCTTGAGCGGACACGCGGTCTCGACGTTATCGTGCTGGACAAGACCGGCACGCTGACCGAGGGGCGTCCCCAGGTCACAGAGGTGATCCCCGTGGGCGTGATGCCGGAGCAAACGCTTCTTACGCTGGTCGCAGCGGCAGAACAGAATAGCGACCACCCGCTCAGCCGGGCGATCGTTGATGCCGCGGTTGAATCCGGCTACTCGCTGCCCGAGGCGACAGACTTCGAGTCACTAACCGCGCGCGGTGTCGTCGCAACGATCGAGGGCAAGCGCGTCGTCGCCGGGAACGCGCGCCTTCTGCAAGAGGAGGACATTGTCCTCACGGATAGCATCCGCAGTGAGGCGGAGCGGTTGGAGAGCACTGGCCACACCGTAATCTTCGCCGCGATCGACGGAGGAGCGGCAGGTGTTGTCGGGATAGCGGACGAGATGAAACGAACCGCGCCGCGAGCCGTGGAGGCGCTGCACCGGCTGGGATTGAGGGTCATCATGATGACCGGCGACAACGAGCGAACCGCCGCACGAATCGCCGAGGCCGCAGGCATCAGTGAGTATCGGGCGTCTGCTCAGCCGGAGGACAAGCTCGAGCTGGTCCGCTCACTGCAGGCGCAAGGGCTAGTCGTGGCTATGGTGGGCGATGGCGTGAATGACGCGCCCGCCCTGGCACAGGCCGACATCGGCATCGCGATGAGCACGGGCACGGACGTCGCCATTGAAGCGGGTGACATCACACTCCTCAACGGTGACATCAGCAAAGTTGCGGAGGCCGTTGCTCTCAGCCGACAGACCCTCACGACGATCAAGCAGAACCTCGTCTGGGCGTTTGGGTACAACGTGGTCGCGATCCCGATTGCGGCACTGGGCCTGCTGAACCCTGTGATCGCGGGCGGGGCGATGGCCTTCTCATCCGTTTCGGTGATGTCGAACAGCCTCCGGCTGCGCAGCAAGGCTCGCGCGATCGCGGAGCGCAGCGGCAACCCTTACAGCGCGTCGTCGAGAGGTTTTTCTCTCTCCGGTGCGGCACCTGCTATCGCCATGATCGTCGCGGTGGTCGTCCTTGTAGTGCCGCTGACGGTCTTTAGTGGCATTCGTAACGGCTGGTTCGAGTCCGGGCCTGCGCTGGGCCCCCGGGAGGTGCGTGTCGAACTCTCAAACTTCGAGGTGACGACGTCCCGGCGCTCTATCGAGGCGGGCGAGGTCACGCTCTTGGTACAACACGAGGAAGAGGTCGGTCATGCGATGGGTGACCAACCCGGCGAAACGCATGATCTTTTGGTGATGCGTACGACCGAAGGCGATGAAACGGAGATGGTCGCGCGCAGTGGCCTGCTTGCCAGCGGTGAGTCTGAGGAACTGCGGATCCAACTGGAACCGGGCAGCTATGAGTTTCTGTGTAGTGTCGTGGAGGACTGGAATGGCCACGCCATCAGCCACTATGAGGAGGGGATGACGGCTAAGTTTACGGTCACGGAGAGCCTTGCCGTCGCGGCGGATTAGGCTGGACGCCTCAGGGCTCCCGGAAGGCAGTCACACCTCAGAGTCGTTCGTGCGTTGAGGGAGCGTATCCCTGGGCAAGAGTGGTATCGGCCTGACAATTTACCGTGACTTCAGACATCCGGTAAGAATCTCGTGTATGCAGACAGCGCTCTTTCGGGGGTTCGTGCTCGCGTTTGGCGTGGCACTGCTCTTGTCGGCGTGCGGAGGTGGGTGGACGAGCCAGACGCTACGCAAGAGGCCACACCTACAGTGGACGGGCGAGCGCCGACGGCGGCGGAGCTGACGGGCATTTGGCTCCAGGTGGAGGATCCCGAACAGCTCGGACTGCTGATCCAGTTCCACACCAACCGGACGTTTTCCTTCGACAGCAGGAGGGAACTCGTGACGAATCCGACCGGCCGGGGGGTTGGGTACTGGAGGACGATGCGATCTCCTTCACGAGCCGGGATTCGGATGCTTGCGACGACGGAGACGAGTGGGCGTGGCGGGCGACGATCGTTGAGGACGGGCGGCTGCGTGTCGTCCACACCGAAGAAGGCACCGGGCCATGCCGGATCCCGATCGACACGGAGTGGACGTTGCTCAAGGTGAACCCCAGACCGCACCCGGCGATTCGGGAGATTGTCGTCCCAGCGTCCATCGATGGGTCACCCCCGACGGCGGACGACCTGCCCGGGATCTGGATGCCGATCGAAGCGCCGGGGTTGCTGGTCCGGCTCAGCGCCGACGGTACGTTCGCCATCGACAGCGGGGGGAACATCGCTCCGAACACCTATGCCTCGGTTCTGGGAGGGTATGAGGTGGCGGGGGATACGATCACCTTCGTGATTAGCGGTGGGCATGCGTGCTCCGCCCCGGATGGCTGGACGTGGGAGTCGAGCCTGGCGGAAGACGGGCTGCTGAACGTCGTGTATGCGACGGAAGCGCGAGGCAGTGCCGGCACGAGACGGGAACTAAATGGACGTTAATCCGGCTGTCACCCAGCTCAAAGGTCAGCGAGGCGCTCGCACCGGCGGAAGAATAGTCCGCGAACGGCGGCGGTAGGTCAGGCCGACGCGAGCGCCGTCCGCAGCGCTTCGACGGTGGTGCGGCCGGCGACTTCGATTGGCTCCGTGGTGCGCGTGGCGCGGGAGAGGACGAAGGCGCCTTCGAGCGAGGTGATGAGGGTGATCGCGACTTCGCGGGCGGCGGGGTCGGGGAGACCGGCGCGGGTGAAGAGGGTTGTGCCGGCTTCGATCCAGGAGGCGAAGACATCAGCGGTCGCCTGGCGGAGGGGTTCGTTGGTGCTGGCGACTTCGAGGGCGACGGTGGCGATCGGGCAGGCGTCGGCGTAGTCGGTCTGGCGGAGGAGTTCGGCGGCGCCTTCGAAAAGGTCCTGAACGCCGGTGACGATGTCTGGTGCGGCAGCAACGATGGTCTCGAACAGCTGCTGGTACATGAGGCCGGAGCGACGGATCACCTCTTCGCCGAGTTGTTCCTTGCCGCGCGGGAAGAAGTGGTAGAGCGAGCCGAAGGGGGCACCCGCCTGGGCGACGATCTGCTTGAGGCCTGTGCCGGTGTAGCCGTAGCGGCGGAACATCTCGGCGGTGGTGTCGAGGATACGCTCTTTGGTGTTTCCCATCGGGCCCTCCGCGGTGCTTGCAAGTGGTTCGGGTTGGGACTATATTACTCTTTACTAGAGCGCTCTATCTAGTATATGGAGGGACGAAATGTACGGTTCAATGGTCAGGTTCATGCTTCGGCGCGCAGTTCGCAACGTGAACAGGGGCAACATCGGCCCGATGCTCTCCTCGTACTCGGAGTCGGCGGTGTCGGTGTTTCCGGGCGAGCACTCGTGGGGCGGCGAGTACCGCGGGAAGGCGGCGATCGAGGGGTTCCTGCGGCGCTTCGTCGATACTGGCCTTCAGCTTGAGCCGGAGGAGATCCTTGTCAATGGATGGCCGTGGGACACGACGGTCTGCGTGCGGTTCACGGACGGGTCGCCGGGCCCCGATGGCAAGGTCGAATACTCCAACCGCGGCGTAATATTCGCGCGCAGCAAGTGGGGCAAGATCGTTTTGCAGGAGACCTACGAGGACACTCAGCGAGTGGCGGATTGGGACAAACGCCTGGCCTCGGCAGGGGCTCCCGTTACCTAGAAAGAGGTTCCGGAGATGTTAGACCTGACGCTCATCAACCTCAGCGAACCGACGGAGGTCCGCACGTTCGAGAAGGGGCGGTTCGAGGTGTACAAGGTGGGGCCGGCGACGCTGGGCCGGGCGACGTACGAACCGGGGTGGGTGTGGTCGGAGCACGTGGGCAAGGCGCTTGGCCAGGCGATGTGCGCGGTGGAGCACGTGGGGCTGGTGATCAGCGGTGAGTGCGCGGCGAAGATGGACGACGGCCGCGAGATCGTGATGAGGAAGGGCGACTTCTTCTACATTCCGCCGGGGCACGACAGCTGGGTTGTGGGCGACGAGCCGTACGTGTCGCTGCACATCATGGGGAGCGAGAAGTACGCAGCGGAGTGACCTCCGCATCCGGTAAAGTCTTATCGTGTCCTCTGAGCAACCGCTAGCCGACAATCACGTCCACTCGCAGTGGTCCTGGGACGCGACGGAGGGGGACATGGAGGCGACGTGCCGCCGGGCCGTCGAGCTGGGACTGCCTTCGATCGCTTTCACGGAGCACGCGGACTGGGTGCGCGGGCCGCGGGGGGTGTTCGACGTTGGTGGGTACTTCGATTGCATCGAGCGCTGCCGGGCAGAGTTTCCGGGGCTGCGCATCCTGACCGGCGTGGAGATGGGGGAGCCACACCGCTATCCCGAGGAGGCGAAGGCGCTGCTCGCGGGGCCGTTTGAACGGGTGCTTGGCAGTGTGCACGCCATCGACTGGAAGGGGCGCACGACCGATGCTAGCGAGCGGGGATTCCTGACGCCGGCGAACGTGGATGAGGTGTTCCGGCTATACCTCGCCGAGGTGCTGGCATTGGTGGAGAGCGATCAGCCGTTCCAGGTGCTGGCCCACCTGGACTATCCGAAGCGGTACTGGCCGGCGGACCCGGGATATGCGGACGCTCCGTACGAGGACGCGTATCGGACGGTGTTGCGAGCCGCGGCCCAGCGGGGGGTTGCGCTGGAGGTGAACACGACGCGGGGGCGGGACCCGGCTCGGTTCTTGTGTCCGGGCCCGACGGTGCTGGGGTGGTGGCGGGAGGAGGGCGGGCGCGCGGTATCGTTCGGCAGCGATGCGCACAGTCCCGAGTTCCTCGCGGCGGGATTCGCGTTGGCACGGGACCTGGTAACGGCCGCCGGGTTCAAGCCACAGGACGCCCCGACGGGCTTCTGGACGCGGTAGCAGCGATAGTCACTTGAGCCTTTCAGTAGGGGCCAGGAGGGATCAGTCGCCGCTGTTAGGAAAGACCGTGATCAAGCCTGCCCCGTACTGCAGGATGAGCAGCGCATCCGTCGTCGTGAACAGCCCGTCGAGATCAACGTCGCCGTTCTCCAGGCAATCCCCGTCCTGGGGCAGGCCGCCGACGTTGGTCAGAACCGGGATGATGTCGTCCGCGTCAATCAGACCGTCGCAGTTCGCGTCTCCCCGCGGGTCCACCTCGTACGCGCCGATGTCACAGGCCGCGCCCTTGGGGCGGGGCACACCACGCTGGTCCGTGTTGGGCGGCCGGCAGTCCAGGCCCGCAGCGTCAAATGCCGGGCTGCTTGGTGTTATCGCGTGCGTCTCCGTCGTGCCCGGAGCGTTCAGGGTCAGCGGGCCGAGCAGCGGATCCGCGTTGCTGATGTTGCCGTTGCTTCCCCCAAGGCCGCAGGTCGTGCCGCTGTCCAGGTTGTTGCCGTTGGAGGTGATGGTGCCGAAGCAATTGTCGCCGGAGCTGTTGTTGGCGACGATCGTCTCCTGCAGGATGACGCTGCCGCCCTGCCCGTCCTTTCGGATCCCGGCCCCGGAGTTGGCGCTGGTGACGGTATTGTTCGCTACAGTTACGTTAGTCAGGTTCGTTGTGCCAGGCGTCCCGTTGAAGAAACCACCACCACCGAATAGCGCCGTGTTCCCGCTCACCGTGCTGTTCGTCACGGTTGTCGTCCCGATGCTGAACGTGTAAATACCGCCGCCATACGCGCCGGTCGCCGTGTTCCCGCTAATCGTGCTGTTCGTGATCGTTAGCGTCGCCTGGTTGAAGATGCCGCCGCCCGCACCACTCGTGACGGTGTCGTTGTCCCGGACCGCGGTGTCATCCAGCGTCATGGAGCCACCGGCAATGTAGATGGCGCCGCCATACCCAGCGTGGCCATTCCGCAGCGTCACGTTGGTGACTGTGGCCACACCCGGGGCCAGGACATGGAAGATCCGGCTGATGCCACCGCCGTCGATGATTGTGTTGTCCGCGCCTTCGCCGTTGATCGTGATCACGCTGTTGATGTCCAGATCGCCCATCGCCGCCAGGTTCTCCTCCAGCGGGTCATCGATCGTCAGCGTGTACGTGCCCTCCGGCAGCGTGATGATGTCGGCCCCGCCGACAGCGTTCGACTCGATGATCGCCTCACGCAGCGAGCAGTCGGCGCCGCAATCGCCATCCGCCGTATCCGCAGTCTTGGTCACCACGTAACCGCCGCCCGCAGACGTGGTGCGCGGCGAAGCAAACGCAAACGCGACAAGCAGTGTCAGGGCGAAAAGCAAAAACAAACGAGGCGAAGCGAGGCT
The DNA here is from genome assembly GCA_031362025.1 of Chloroflexota bacterium. GTDB lineage: Bacteria > Chloroflexota > Dehalococcoidia > SM23-28-2 > RBG-16-64-32 > DATKKM01. The sequence goes on along the minus strand of JANLRX010000111.1, from coordinate 2,784 downwards.
AATCATGGGGCTCTCCTAAAACTGGTGCCGTCGCTCCGTACGCGAGTTGGGCTATTCGATTGGTTGCCGTCCGAAATCACATCTGGTGTGGGGGAAGGGCGAGGCTAACGAGCACCTGCTCGGCGAGAACCAGGTTTCTCGATTCGTATTGGGAGAAGTATAGCGCTATCGCCCACACGTTATTCCGCAGCGCGCGTATCGGGCGTCGAGAAGTTCGGCATGATGTCCCGCTTGAACCGCCGCAGCTGGTCGATGCCGCCGGACACCGTGAGCAAGACATACTCTGCCCCGGCCTTAGCAACCGCATCGAGCATTTCGTTAACCTCGTCGGGGGCCCCGAACAGGGCGTGGGCCTCGGTCGCGCCGGCTTGGTCCGCATAGGCCATCACGTGCGAGCCGGCTTTGCCATCGGGCGAACGCGAGACGGCAATCGTCCGCTGAGTGAATTCCGCCAGTCGCGCCAGCGCCGCCTCGGTGTCGGCCTTGTCCTTCGATATGTATACCTGACGTGCGACGGCCACCTGCATCGGATCGTATGCCAGCCCGTGAGACTCGCGTTCAGCGCGGTAGATCGCGATGCGCTCGCCGATCGCTTCCGGGCTCGCGTACTGGTCGAGAAGCAGATTGAACCCGCGTGCCGCCGCCCGCCGGATCGACACTGGATTTCCAGCCGCGACCCAGAACGGTGGATGCGGCTGCTGGGCCGGCGGTGGTTCCACCACGATGTCCTCGAACGTCCAGAACTGGCCGCGATGGGAAAAGCGCGTTCGCGACACCCACGACCGCTTGATCACCTCAATCGCTTCCTCGAAGCGTGCCTCGGCTTCCTCTTGCGCGATCCCGAAACCGGCGAACTCGTTGTGCCGGTAACCCTTCCCGACCCCGAAATCGAGCCTGCCCCCGGAGAGCAAATCGAGCGTCGCCGCTTGTTCCGCCAGCAGCACCGGATTGTGCCAGGGCAACACCATCACCGCGGTGCCAAGGCGCAGCGTCGTCGTGCGCATCGCCAGCCCCATCAGCAGCATCAGCGTGGCGGAGACCTGGTTCCAGCCGGTGAAATGGTGTTCCACTAAAAAGCTCGAATAGAACCCGAGCGCCTCGGCCTCTACGTTGAAGTCGAGATAGTCGCGAAACCCCTGCCCGGTTTCCGGACCGAACGCACCGTTGTCGGCCTGCGTCGAACAAACCAAACCAAACTGCATGGCGGAAGTTTACGGCACTCGCCGACGGTGGCGTTAGGCACGCCAATCGGGGTGCACGGGTCGTCGAACGGGACTCCGGCAAGATACGCAAATGTCCGGAAAATTTATTCTCCCGCTGGCCCGCTGTACTTCTCATACCGCGCCCGATACCCGAACAACCTACCGACAGCGGCCAAGAACGCGATTAAGGGCTTCTGCAGCCAGATCGGGGGGCCGCCAAGGTAAGTGTCGTGCTCATGGGCTATTACCACTGCCTGGAGCGGGTTCGTCAGGCTCTTCCCGTCTCGGTGGAGGCCGATGAGCGTCTCGAACATCGTTTCCGTCTTCATCGGGGGCCGCATCTGCATGCGAAAGCGCAAGAACTCTTCACCCTCCCCTCGGAGAGAATGCACTATGCCCGCCGGAATGACCACCGTTTGGCCGGGCCCCACGCTCCGTTCCTCCCGACCCACTCGCATACGCGCCGAACCCGCGATCACTTCCACCCGCTCTTCGGCCGTTGCATGGATGTGCGGTCGCGCTGCCACCAGCGCGAACTCGCGCACGAAGAACTCAATCTCAAACACCTCATCCTGGGTGCCACGCGGGCGTCTCAAGAAGGCGAACGTCTCGCCCGTTCGCGGGATCTCGATGACGTCGTTGTGTTTGCCAAAGGAGGACATCACGACAGAGTCTCCGTCGGGAGACGCTCTGGGTTGAGCCATACGAGCAAACCAATCGACGAGCGCAATCGCGGACAGTCCCATGAAGATTATCCCTAGCATAGGACCGGCCACCCAGAACGGCCCAAAGGACGGGAAGGATAGTGCGACGCCGAATAGCAGAACCATCACCACAAAGTAGGCGGCCATGAAGCGTGCCGTGATCAAGACTCTCATTTTTCCCAACCCTTCGTTTGGAGATACATCTGGAACTAAACCCTGACTCCTGACAGGAAAGTACCCGCTCCGGATAGCAGCAACATCCTCAAAACTAGGGAGAAATGAACGGCGCGAGGGCCGTGTTGTGACGCGAAGTATGTATAGGGGCTATTCGCTGCGGGGCTGCACCAGACCCCGCGCGAGCGCATATGCCGCCGCTTCGACCCTGCCCCGAGCGCCGATCTTGGCGTAAACGTTTGCGATGTGGCGTTGAACGGTGGAGAGGCTCACGGACAGCTCGGCGGCGATCTCCTTGCCGCTCCGGCCGCTTGCCAGCAAGCTCAACACCTCGGTTTCACGCGCTGTGAGACTGACTGACGGGTCATGGATTGAGACCGGCCTCTCCCCCGTCACACCCAGGAACTGCTCGATGGCAGGAAGAATAGGGCCCACACCCCGGACCAATGCATCCGTAAGAATCGAGGCAAACGCGCCTTCCAGCGTAACGAGAGTCGCATCGGGGAATCTGGCGGCCATAGTCCGGGCGACATCGAGCGCGAACATCGGGTTGTCCAGGTGATGCACAACGAGGACAGGGCAACAGACACCTGGCAGCTGTTCGGTAACGTCCCAGCTCTTAAATATCTCCTCTCCAATTGCTGCCGCAGTGTGACCGTCTGTGGACTGTTCATACACGTTTGCCAGCGCCACGCTTTCTTGAG
>JANLRX010000102.1:0-2511 GCA_031362025.1 Chloroflexota bacterium | reverse complement strand
AAGCTGTACACCTGCCTCTTTGCCTTCCGCGGCCACGACTTCCGCACCCTCCTCCGCTCCGGCGCCTCCGACGATGACCTCGCCGCGTTCCTCCGCAGCACATGGTCCAAGCGCGACGACCGCTACTCCGAACTGCGCGCCGAGGGCACCGCACCCAGCGATCACGTCGAAATGTCGTACATCGGCGGCTGACCCTGTCATCCTGCGGCAGCAGGATCTGGCGGGGCGGCGGGGGTAGCTCCCAGCGCTAAGGACTCGACATCGTCGGTTCAGTGCTGCTAAGCCCTGTTAAATCTACGGGAACCGGAAAACCAGCACGCAGGTTGTCACGGAGCTCTTCCAAGTCACTCGATCCGGAGCCGCCATCTGCAACAATTGCCACCCAGACCTGCGCGTCTCTCCGGAAGGCCACGACGCTACCTGCCCACTCGATATTGGGGCCGAATTCGACTCCGCTGGGCATAGTGACGTCGACGATCTGTCCAGAATTTGGGTCAATGATGGAGGATTGGTAACCAGACGTTGAACTGTGGACTAGCAAGGACGTTCCGTCAGGCGACCACGCGACATTAAATGGCAGGCCGAGGTCGGCCGACTGCGCCTCGGATTCAGGAATGGTCACCTGTTCGCCGGTACTCGCACTGATGATCACCAGCGCAGGCTCACCCGTTAGGCTGAGGAAGCAATACCAGCGATTTCCGGGCGAGAGACAGCTCTTGCCGGGGGTAGCAGGGAAGCCTTCGAGCTGGTAGTCCCTTCCGTCTTCAGAATGTAGAGATATTTGACCGCGGGCCTCATAGACAACGAAGGCTGCGCCGTCTTCGCTAACATCGACCACCCTTGCTGAAGTGATGGTTGCCTCTTCGCTCTCACCGCTCTGATCCTTCGACTTAAGCCCGTCGCGACTGTATAGAACGGACGAGTCCTTCCACCCCCAAACCCATTCGACACCCGTTTCCAAAGTCTTCGTCGTACCAGATACCAGGTCAATTACGTTTAGGTTGAATGGCAATTGTGGGCTGTCACAGGATGGGGAAGCCAGATAAGCGACTCTGGTTCCGTCCTGCGAGAAGCGCGCTGCACCCTGCGATGGCGCGGCGTAGCGGCTTACAGCATCGTTCGCGATTACCTTGGAATCGCCGTTCAGGGAGAGCAGGTTCAGCGCATCGCACCCTGATCCCTCTGATCGAATCAGTAGATGTGTACCATCCGCCGAGAGGGCATCAAGGGCCATCGGCAAGTTGGAGCGCGCTACTGGCAGAGCCTCTAGAACGCTCAGAGCCTTCGGTGTCTGAATCGGTGGTGTTGGCGTTGCCGAGCTCTTCCCGTCGCAACCCACAGACACCAGGAAGATCAATGCTGCAACGATTGGGCCAAGACGCGTCATGTTGGCATGGTCGCGCTTAGTCTGTGAAGCGAACGGCCATCGCCCTCGCTCGTCCATGGCCTGAAGTCTACCCGATGTCCAACGTGCTGCGCCCCTACCGCGCTTGCTACTGGATACTCCAAACGTAGTATCATCCGGCCACTAACGGAGGAGGAGCCCCATGCCGTCCGAACTTAACTTCAAGCCCGCCCACGAACTCGCCCAGCTTGTCCGCTCGAAGCAACTCTCGCCTGTTGAGGTGATGCAAGCGTCCCTCGATCGCATCGCCGAGACGGAGGACACTCTCAACGCCTGGTGCGGGATGCGCCCCGAAGAAGCGATGGAAGACGCCCGTGCCCTGGAGCAACGAATCGCCAAGGGCGAGGAGGTCGGAGCGCTGGCCGGGATCCCCTTCGGCGTGAAGGAGCTCGACGACCTGGCGGGCTTCCCGTCCACGCACGGCTCGCTCCCGTACAAGGACAACTATCCGGAGCGCGACTCCGTCGAAGTCGAACGCCTGAAGAAGGCCGGCATGATCGCGCTCGGCAAAACCAGCTCGCCGGAGTTCGGCTACACGGCATTCACCAAGAACCTCATAAACGGCGTCACCCGCAACCCCTGGAACCCGGAACGCACGCCCGGCGGTTCCAGCGGCGGCTCCTCAGCGGCCGTGGCGTCAGGGCAGGTGCCGCTGTGCACATCCTCCGACGGTGGCGGCAGCATCCGCATCCCGGCCTGCTGGACCGGCTGCTTCGGGATGAAAGTCTCGTTCGGCCGCGTGCCGATCGCCCCGCGCGAGATGCTCGTCTGGAACGACACCTCGGTCCACGGCCCGATGGCCCGCACCGTCCGCGACGCCGCGATGTACATCGACGCCGTCACCGGAACGCATGAGGCCGACCCCAACGCGCTCCCGCACCCCGGCTACAAGTACGCCGACATCCTTGAACAGCTCCCGAAGAAGCTGCGTATCGCCTGGAGCCCGACGCTCGGCTACGCCAACGTCGAGCCAGATGTGCTGCGTGAGTGCCTCGCCGGCGTGAAGGCGATCGAGGGGCTCGGGTACCAGGTGGACGAGATCGACCACATCTTCGACGACACCGGCTCGATCTGGGGCCAGGTCTCTGGCGCTGAGACATGGGCCG
>JANLRX010000076.1:0-6388 GCA_031362025.1 Chloroflexota bacterium | reverse complement strand
GTCGACCTCGTGATCCCGGATGTGACCTACGTGCAGGAACGGCTGCACAAGTTCCGCGGCATCCTGATCACGCACGGCCACGAGGACCACGTTGGCGCGCTGCCGTACGTTCTACCGAAGCTGCGGCTGCCCAACGGCAAGCTGCCGCCCGTCTTCGCGACGCCGCTGACCCGCGGGTTGATCGCTGTGAAGCTTGACGAGCACAAGCTCACGAAAAAAGCCGACCTCCGCACCGTGCACGCAGGCGACACCGTGAAGCTGGGCAAGATGACGGCCGAGTGGGTGCACATCACGCACAGCATCCCGGACGCGACAGGGATCGCCGTACGCACCCCGATGGGAACGGTCTTCCACACGGGCGACTTTAAGTTCGACCACACGCCGGTGATGGGGCCGCCGTCGGACCTCACGCGAATCGCGGAACTCGGCCGCGAGGGCGTGCTGCTGTTGATGTCGGACTCGACGTACGCGGACTCGACTGGGTACACGCTTTCGGAGAAGTCCATCGACGAACCGCTGGACCGGATCATGGCAAAGGCTGAGGGCCGGGTCATCGTCGCCACGTTCGCGTCTCTGATCTCGCGAGTGCAGCAGGTGATCGACGCGGCGACGAACAACGGGCGCCGGGTGTTCGTGACGGGCCGGAGCATGATGAAGAACGTCGAGATGGCTGTCGCCCAGGGGTACCTGAAAGCGCCGCCGGACATCCTGGCGCCGCTCGACCAGATGAAGAAGATCCCGGCGAATGAGATCGCGATCATCACGACGGGCGCACAAGGCGAACCGAGTTCGGCGCTGGTGCGGATGGCGAACCGGGACCACCGCCACGTGGAGATCGTAGCTGGCGACACGGTGGTCTTCTCGTCGTCAGCGATTCCGGGAAATGAACTGCTGATCAGTCGCACGATCGACAACCTGTACCGGCTGGGCGCGCACGTCCTGTTCGGGCGGCAGGCCGGGGTGCATGTTAGTGGCCACGGGGCGCAGGAAGAGCTGAAGCTGATGCTGAGCCTCGTCAAGCCGAAGTACTTCGTGCCTGTGCACGGGGAGTTCCGGCACATGGTGATGCACGCGCTCCTCGGGGCGGCGGTTGGCATCCCCAAGGAGAATATCCACGTCCTGGAAGACGGTGACATCCTCGAGATCGACCGCAAGCGGGCTCGTATTACCGGCCGGACACCCGCCGACTACGTGTATGTAGACGGGCTCTCGGTAGGCGTGGACCAGGTGATTCTGCGCGACCGCAAGCACCTTTCGGCGGACGGCGTGCTGGTAGCGATCGTGCCGATAGATAAGCACACAGGTAAACCAATTGGCCGTCCGGACGTTGTATCTAGAGGATTCGTCGAATCAGAGCTGAACGCCGGACTCATGGAGCGGGCGAAAGACGTCATAGTGGAGGCGCTGGAGGGGGCTGAACACGTAGCTGATCGTGCAGACGTAAATCAGCGCGTGCACAACGCCCTGCAACGCTTCTTCTGGGACCAGACCCGAAGCCGGCCCATGATCCTCCCCGTCAGCTTAGAGGTCTAAACAGAAGATGGCGATTAAATCGAAGCCTAGCCGGCCCCGCCGGTCAGGGAGCTACAGGCCGCGCCGTTCCTCCGGGCGCAGCCGAAAGCCCCGAACGACCGGACTTCCGTTCACGCTGCCCGAGAACACGTTGCCGTGGGCGCTTGGCGGCGGTGCGGTTGGCCTCGCCCTGACGGTACTCTTCTTCTCCCAGATCATCGACGGCTTCGAGGCGCTGCTCCAGACGTTTGGTATCGGCCTGCTGCTGCTCACGGCCGGACTGGCGTGGGATGCGAAAGTCGCGATGGAGCGCCCCCAGTTCACGAAAGAGTTTCTGCGCCTGTTCGGTGGCTGGCACATGCTGGGCGCGTTCGCGTTCGGGATCCTGGGGCTCGCGAGCCCGGCCTGGAGCCTCGGCGATGTGAACTTCGCGGACTCCACGCTCGGCGGCGACGCTGGCCACTTCTTTACAGGCAGCCCTCCGGGGGTAGTCGCCTGGATGGCGCTCGGTGGGACCGGATTCTCGCTCGTCTGGCCGCGGCGAGCGGGGCAGATCGGGAGCGGACTGTTGGTGGTCGGCCGCTGGATCATCTCGCTGGAGATCCCACAGCGCGTTGGCCGGGGCATCGCGGCGTTTGTCGGTGTGCTGCTGCCGCGGGCAGAGGAAGGCTACGAAGAGGACGAGCGGGCGATGCTGCCGCAGCCTTACATCTCGCAGCACGACGAAGAGTGGACCGAGGCTGCTGTCGACGAAGAGATCGAGGAAGAGGACGAGCTTGAGGAAGTCGCCGAGACGGCTACCGACGTCCTCGTTCAGACGGAAGAAGAGGCGGACCACTACCAGTCGCCGCTTCCGATGGGCCGACCCTCCGGCCGTGGCTGGGAGCTACCGCCCGTAGCGGCGCTCGCTCAGGCCGCCGATATCGAAGTGCGACCCTTAGATAACGAACTGCGCGCGCGGCTGATCGTGGACACGCTGGCGTCGTTTGGAGTGGACGCGCGGGTTGTGTCCGTGCTCCAGGGGCCGGCGGTTACCCAGTTCGGCGTCGAGCCTGGGTGGGAGACGAAGACGCGCTCGATCCCGGTGAAGGACGAGAACGGCAAGCAATTGTTCGACCGCGACGGGCGGCCGATGACGCGCACGGAGGTCATCTCCAAGACGCGGGTGCGGGTGAACCGCATCACGGCGCTGGCAAACGACCTCTCGTTGGCGCTGGCGGCACCGACGATCCGCATCGAGGCGCCGGTGCCCGGCAAGCCGATCGTGGGCATCGAGGTACCGAACACGACGACGTCAGTGGTGGCGATCCGCAGTGTTATCGAGAGCAATGCGTTCCAGAAGGCGATGCAGAAGTCGAAGCTAGCGCTGGCGCTGGGCAAGGGCGTTTCGGGTGAGTCGATCGCTGCGGACCTGACGAAGATGCCGCACCTTCTGATCGCGGGCTCGACGGGCAGCGGTAAGTCCGTGTGCATCAACTCGATCATCGCCTGCTTCCTCCTGCACAACACGCCGGAGGAGCTTCGGCTCGTCCTCGTCGACCCGAAACGCGTGGAGCTTACGACGTACAACAAGGTGCCGCACCTCGCGTTCTCGAAAGTCATCGTGGACATGGACGAGGTGGTGGGCACGCTGCAGGCCGTGATCCACGAGATGGACAGCCGCTACCGCCGCTTCTCGGAGATCGGCGTGCGGAACCTGGAGGCGTACAACAAGGCCCCGCAGGCGAGCCACAAGCTTCCGTACTGGGTCGTGATCATCGACGAGCTGGCCGACCTGATGATGGCCGCGCCGTACGAGGTGGAGCGCCAGATCTGCCGCCTCGCACAGTTGGCACGGGCGACCGGCATCCACCTGATCGTGGCGACGCAGCGGCCCTCCGTGGACGTGATCACGGGGCTGATCAAGGCCAACTTCCCGACCCGGATCGCCTTCGCGGTGTCGTCGCAGGTGGACTCGCGCACGATCATCGACGGCGTTGGTGCGGAGAAGCTGCTCGGCCGCGGCGACATGCTGTTCATGGCCACGGACGCGGCCAAGCCGAAGCGCATTCAGGGGTCGTACGTCAGCGACGAGGAGATCGAAGAGATCGTCGAGTGGTGGTCCAACGACCGCTTCCGCCACATTGCGCCCGAAAAGCTGGACCACCTGCTGGAAGAGGCGGCAGGCGAAGGCTCGGCCGCGGACAAGGCCAGCGACGACGACCCGCTGTACGAAGCAGCGCGTGAACTGGCGATGCAACACTCGCGCGTCTCAACCTCCCTCCTCCAGCGCCGCCTCCACGTCGGTTACCCGCGCGCTGCACGGCTCATCGACATGCTCGAGGAAGAGGGCGTCGTGGGAGCTGCGGAGTCCGGACAGTCGCGCCAGGTGTTGGTTGCCGACGTCCCGGACGACGATCCGTTCGACGAAGAAGACGACTACGGCAACAACTGACCCCCAGGTCATCCTGCGGCAGCAGGATCTGGTGGGGTGGCGGGGGTAGGGCACCCACCACTCGTTTCCCGGGCCGTAACGCGGGCGGGGATTCACGCCTCCGCCGGTTCTTGGTTCTTGGTTCTCGGTTCTCCGCCAAAGAGAAGGCCCCTCGAGTTTTCGAGGGGCCTATGTCTGCGTTTTCCGCCTTCGGCATTTTCGAACGGTGCTCTGGGCACCGATGGGCGTTTCAAGCCACTGTTTCGTAAGCCGCTTGGCGTTCCGGGATTCCTCCGCTAGCCGACTGGTGGCAGGCTACGGGGAGAACCTCACATGATCCACTTGATATCGCCTATAGAGGGAGTGAAGCCGTTTCATAACCCATCTACCTCCTATCTCCTAAGACTTCACATCCAACTTAGCACTGTGGCTGAAGTTGTCAAGTAACGAATGTTACGAATAGAAGACTTCTATCGCCCTCGCCGCATCCTCCGCCCCGCCCGCGGCCCCGCCTGCGCCGGCGTACTCTGCAACGCCGCGATGATACTCAGCCCGTCGTCCGGCCCCATCAGCTCGCGGCGTAACTCCACCACCCGGTCGCGGAGCAGCGCCGCCTTCTCGAACTCGAGGTTGCGGGCCGACTCCTTCATCTGCTTCTCGAGTTCCTTTACCAGGCGGGCGATTTCGTCCTTCGGGATTTCGCCGGTGGTGTACTCCGGCTTCGTCTCCGCCACCTGCCGCACGAGGTCGTTGATCGAGCGCACGGCCTTCTGAATGCCCTCCGGCTCGATGCCGTGCTCCTTGTTGTACTGCTCCTGAATGCCGCGCCGCCGCTCGGTCTCGGCGATCGCGCGCTTCATCGAGTCGGTCATCACGTCGGCGTACATGATCACGCGCCCGTTGATGTTTCGCGCCGCGCGGCCCATCGTCTGGATGTGCGCCCACTCGCTGCGCAGATAACCTTCCTTGTCGGCGTCGAGGATTGCGACGAGGCCTACCTCCGGCAGGTCGAGGCCCTCGCGCAGCAAGTTGATGCCGACGATCACGTCATACACGCCCAGCCGCAGGTCGCGGAGGATCTCCACACGCTCCAGCGTTTGGATCTCGGAGTGGAGGTAGTTGCACTTGACGCCCATCTCGATTAGGTAGTCGGCGAGGTCCTCGGCCATCTTCTTCGTGAGCGTCGTCACCAGCACCCGTTCGCCCTGTTCGGCGCGGAGGCGGATCTCGTGCAGCAGGTCGTCCACTTGGCCCTTCGTGGGCCGTACTTCGACTTCGGGGTCGACGAGCCCGGTGGGGCGGATGATCTGCTGGACCACCTGCTCGCTTATCTCCTGTTCCCAGGGGCCGGGCGTGGCGGAGACGTAGATCACCTGGTTGATGTGCTCCTGGAACTCCTGGAAGTTCAGCGGCCGGTTGTCGATCGCCGAGGGGAGGCGGAAGCCGAAGTCCACGAGCGTCGACTTGCGGGCCATGTCGCCGTGAAACATGCCGCGCACCTGCGGGAGCGTCTGATGCGACTCGTCGACGAACAGCAGCCAGTCGTCGGGGAAGTAGTCGAGGAGGGTCCAAGGGGTGCTGCAGGCCCCGCGTCGCGCCAGGTGGCGGGAGTAGTTCTCGATGCCGGAGCAGTACCCCTGCTCGCGGAGGCACTCGATGTCGTAGCGGGTGCGCTCGACGAGGCGCTGAGCCTCGAGGAGCTTGCCGCGCTCGATCATCAGGTCGTGGCGTTCGGAAAGCTCGGTTTCGATGTCGTCGATCGCGGCGACGAGCTTCTCCTGCGAGGTCACGAAGTGCTTGGCCGGATAGATATCGAGCGTGTCCATTTCGGAGAGCACCTCGCCGGTCAGCGGGTCGAGCTGGAGGATACGTTCCACTTCGTCGCCGAAGAAGTCGACGCGCACGGCGAGCTCTTCGTATGATGGCATGATCGTCAGGCTATCGCCGCGAATGCGGAACTTGCCGCGTGTCAGGTTCTGGTCGTTGCGCTCGTACTGCATGTCGACGAGCCGGCGCAGGGCCTTGGTGCGGTTGGTCGTGTCGCCGACTTTGAAGTGCAGGACGAAGTTGTAGTACTCGGACGGCTCGCCCAGACCATAGATGCAGGAGACGGACGCGACGATAACCACATCCCGGTGCTCGAACAGCGAGCGAGTCGCGGCGTGGCGGAGCTTGTCGATCTCCTCGTTGATGTCCGCGTCCTTGGCGATGTACGTGTCCGTCCGCGGGATGTACGCCTCGGGCTGGTAGTAGTCGTAGTAGGAGACGAAGTACTCGACGGAGTTCTCGGGGAAGAACTCGAGGAACTCTGAGTAGAGCTGCGGCGCGAGCGTCTTGTTGGGGGAGAGCACGAGCGTCGGTCGCTGGTAGCGAGCGATGAGGTTGGCCATCGTGAACGTCTTGCCGGATCCGGTGACGCCGAGCAGGGTCTGGTGCTTCTTGCCTTCCCTCAGGCCTTCTTCC
>JANLRX010000050.1:0-1999 GCA_031362025.1 Chloroflexota bacterium | reverse complement strand
AGCGCTTCGTCAGGGGATACGTCTTGCATGGTTTTCCAGATTCGCTGGCTGACCTCGTACAGCTATTGTAGCAACGGCGTATTGTAGCTCTCGGTTCCGCAGAAGACGAGTGCCTTGCGTTGAACTCTACTCATGATTGATTAATGCAGCATTAATGTTTTCGAAGCGATTCTAGGACCCAGGAAGCTAACCAACGTGGCCATTTACCATGACGCGCTCGGGCGGCCGCTGACCGTCAACCGGCCGCCCGGGCGCATCGTCTCGCTCGTGCCCAGCATCACGGAGGCGCTGTTTGCCTTCGGCCTGGGCGAGCGCGTCGTCGCCGTCACCCGCTTCTGTATCGAACCGCCGGACGGTGTGCGAGACAAGGAGAAGGTTGGCGGAACGAAGGACGTCGCCACCGCGCGCGTCAACGAACTCGCGCCCGATCTCGTGATCGCCAACGTCGAGGAGAACACCCGCCCCGACATCGATGCGCTGATCGCCGCGGGGCTCCCGGTGTTCGTCACCTATCCGCGCACTGTCCGTAGCGCCATCGACGAACTGCGGACGCTCGCGGAGATAACAGGAGCGCAGGATGCCGCCGCCCCGATCCTGGCCGAGGCGGAGGCCGAACTCGCCCAGGCGCTTGCAGACCAGCAGCCAACCACGCGCGTCTTCTGCCCGATTTGGCGCCGCCCCTGGATGACGATCGGCCCCGACACCTACATGCACGACCTCATCTCGCTCTGCGGCGGCGAAAACGTCTACGCCGACGCGGAAGGCCGGTATCCCGAAGTGACGCTCGAAGACGTGGCGCAGCGAAGGCCGGACGTCGTGCTGCTGCCGGACGAACCATACCCGTTCACAGAAAAGCATGAAGCTGAAGTGATCGAAACGATGCCCGGCGTGCGTATATATCTAGTGGATGGCAAGCTCATGTGCTGGTACGGACCGCGCATCCCGGAGGCGATACGGATGCTCCGGGCGCTTCTGCGGTTCAGAGGAGACGAATAGCCGCTGATTTGTGATGCACCGCATAGTGACCTCAAATCGTTTAAACTAGATACGAGGGGCGTAAATTCCGACCCTTTGAAGGTGAAGTAAATTGGCAAACAATCTAAAGACCGTCTTCCTGCTGGTGCTCCTCTCGGGCATTTTGCTCGTGATCGGTGGGCTCCTCGGCGGCGAGGTAGGCCTGGTTCTCGCGGTGATCTTTGCGTTCGCGATGAACATCGGCTCGTACTGGTTCTCCGACAAGCTGGCGCTGAAGATGACCGGCGCCCACGAAGTAACGCAGGACCAGGAGCCGCGGCTCCATGCCATCGTTGACGAGATCGCCTCGGCCGCCGGCATGCCGAAGCCGCGGGTGTACGTCATCGACAACGACTCGCCGAACGCTTTCGCGACCGGCCGCAACGAGAAGCACGCCGCCGTCGCCGCGACGACCGGCATCATGCGGATCCTCGATGACCGCGAGCTGCGGGCCGTCATGGGCCACGAGATCGGTCACATCAAGAACAAGGACATCCTCGTCAACGCGATCGTCGCGACCGTGGCCACCGCGATCATGTTCATCGCCATGATGGGCCGCTTCGCGATGTTCTTCGGCTTTGGCGGACGCGACCGCAACGGTGGCATCCTGAGTATCGTGGTGTTGCTCGCCATGCTGATCCTCGCCCCGATCGCGGCGACCGTGATCCGGCTCGCGATCTCCCGCCAGCGCGAGCTTGGCGCCGACGAGTACGGCGCGCACATTACGCACACCCCGCTGGCCCTGGCGAGCGCCCTGCAGAAGCTGCAGGACTACTCCCGCGCGACGCCGATGCAGGTCAACCCGGCAGTGTCGCACCTGTTCATCGTGAACCCGTTGGGCAAGGTGGACTTCAGCAAGTGGTTCTCCAGCCACCCGCCGACCGAGAAGCGCGTCGCCCGCCTGAACGAGATCGCTCGCGAGATGGGCAGCTACAGCTAACCGCTACAGGATTACAAAAGCGTAGGGGCGACCGGCCGGTCGCCC
>JANLRX010000496.1:0-7858 GCA_031362025.1 Chloroflexota bacterium | reverse complement strand
GGATTCGTAACCGTTGTTGTCACCGGCGCTGCTTGTCACTGCCGCGTGTGTCGTGCAGTAGGCCCAGCTCGTGGTGCCTGTACCCGTTGTTGTGGTTGTGATCGTCTCGAACGGGGCGACGTTCGCCGCACCGTCCGTGATAAGGATCAGACCGTGAACGACGGGGTTACCCAAGGAATCAGTAATGCGCCCGTTGGCGATCAACTCGTTTGAGGCGGCCTGAATGCCAGAACCGACGTCCGTGTGGCAACTGCAGAACGGGTAGTCCGTAAGCTCACCAGGAGACGAGAAACTGGCCCTGTCCAGGCAGTTCGTCTGGTAGGCTGGTCCGCTAACGGTGTTGAGGACGTGAGGACTGCTCTGGAAGCCGAACGTCAGGCCTGAGGGCATCCAGTTCTTGCTGTTCGCCCAGTAATCGATCGTGTCGCAAGTGTTGCCCGGCGTAACGGGTGGAGTGACGGACAGACCGACCTTCTGGTACTGGTGGTTGAGGTCCGTGAACATCTGGATGACTGCGTTCTTGGCGTTCGCCAGGTCCGTTGTAGACATGGAGTTACTGTGGTCGAGCGTCACCATGATGTCGGCCGGTCCAGTGCCGATTGGCCCGCACGCACCTCTACACCCGGCCGCGGACGCCTGAACGTCACAGCCGTCGATCCAGCATCCGTCTGAGCCGATCAATCCCAGCACGCCGCCAAAGAACTCTGGAGCTTGCGATTTGGGTGTCACGACGATGGTGTCGTAGGTGCCGAGGGCGGCGTTGCAGATGGCGGCGACCCCGCTCGTGCAACGGAAGGAGATTACAACGTCGTTTGCGCTTACGTCGTTCTTCGCCAGGTATTGAAGGGCGACGTTGGTTGCGTTGCTCGTGCTATCCGGCAGCTCTTGCGCGCCAGCGAGCGCGGCGGCGTCTGCGGCGGCCTGCACCTGCTGTCGTTCGTGCAGGAAGAAGCCTACGTCAACGACTGCGAGGGCAAAAAGCAACAGGGTGGTGATAAACAAGCCAAAGAGCGGCAGCGTCTGCCCCTTCTCGCCCTTTTCTGCTCCCTTGTTCCGGTTCACTGTAACCTCCATGTTTTCCATAAAGGACTTCCTTCCCGCATGGCGTGCCCCCTCGCCCAAGCGAGAATGCGTCTTATACACTCAGACGCCGGTCATTGCCCGTCGTTTCGCTGGGAGGGCCTGCTCTAAGCACGGATCCTCTTGATTTCACGGACTTTTTACCGGTCTTTGGATATGCCGGCGTCCTCGTTCTGTCTTAGTTCTCCAAACCCGCCGCCTCAGCGATCGCCTTCTTCAGGGAGTCACTGAGCTCCGGGGTGGCCCCGCGACCGTGCATGGAGCCCACGAAATGCCGGTGGTGGACCGTGCCGACAAACCGTTTCTGGTAGACGCTCAGGAAGGCGCGTACCGCTGCCGGATCGAACTGGGTGCCGCTGTTCCGTAGGATCTCCGCCAGCGCTTCCTCGGCTGGCATCGCGCGCCGGTAGACGCGGTCCGAGGTCATCGCGTCGAAGGCGTCGGCGATCATGAAGATGCGCGCGCCCAGGGGGATGTCCTCGCCCACGAGGCCGCGGGGATAGCCGTGCCCGTCGTAACGTTCGTGGTGGGAATACACCATCTCCGCCACCGGCACCAGGAAGTCCACCGCCATCAGGATGTCGTTCCCGGCGCGGGCATGCGTGCGCATGATCTGCCACTCATCAGCGTCGAGCTTGTCGGGCTTGCGGAGGATGTGGTCCGGGATGGCGATCTTGCCGACGTCGTGCAACAACGCTCCCCAGCTGATGTAGCGCCAGTATTCTGAGTTCCGCTCGATCCCCATCTCGGCGGCGATCGCCATCGTCAGGTCGGCCACGCGCTCGGAGTGTCCGCCCGTTTCGCTGTCCCGCAAGTCCAGCGCGTTGGAAAGCGACCGCAGCGTGCCGTCGTAGGCCTTCCCCAGGCTGGTCATCGCGGCCGTGACCTGGTCGTGCGCATGCTGCAGTTGGATGTGCGCGTGCCGCAGGTCGAGGACGCTCTTGGAGGTGCGGTCCAGGTACTGCTTAATGGAGAAGCGCATCATCACCGGCGGCACCAGGAAGACGATGATCCCCCAGATCGACATCGCGTCGTACGCGGCGACGATGGCCAGCGAGATGAACGCCAGGATGATGTAGTGCGGGAGGAGCCACATGAAGTTCTCCAGCCACACCTTCATGATCGCCGTCCGGGAACTGAGGGAGATTGCGCTGGCGACGAGCACGCTGTTCACAACGAAGTTCGCGCCGCCCGCCAGTGTGGCTGGGATAAGGATCGCCGGCCAGTCGCGCCGGTAGTCTACGCCGTTAAAGCTATCGAAGACCGCGTGCGCCGCGAGACCGGCGATCATCAGCGTCCCGAAGTTGAAGAACGTCTTGTGCACGGGCCGGCCCCACGCCGACGCGATGACCGCAGGCGGCACCACCAGCGCCAGTCCCACCGTGCCGGACGAGACGAGCGCCGCAAAAATCGGTATGAAGGCCAGCGAGACGCGGCTGGCTCCGTACATGCTCAGGTCCGTCCTCTCGGCCACCACGGCTAGGCCGATGAGGACTACCAGCAGCGGCCAGTCTACACCCGCGGAGTTCAGCGGCGACGAAGCGAACGCATAGACGACGGCGCCCATGCCCACGGCCGCGACGACGGCAACGAGGATGTTTAGCGCTGCCCGTGCGGGCAGCGACGGTTGCTCGTTATCGTCGCTCCCCGAAGGTGTGTTCGTACTTCTAACGGAAGTCTCTTTCCGCACGAACCCCGGGGCGATTTTGGCATCGAGAAAACGCATTGCTATTCCTAAGACTCAGTTGCCTACCGATTAGTTAGCCCGTGAGCATGTCAAAGACGTGACGGGGCCGCTAATCGAGTCGAAATCGACTGAACTCCAGCTGGCAGCCGAGCGGTCAGCGAGGCCAGCACCTGAAGACGATCGTGTTGATCGGTCTCCCCTAACCCTCCGATTCGGGCTGGCCCGCAAAGGTAACTTGCGGTTCTCTAGAAGAAAAGTACCGGTATTGCGGAGAGGCGGTCAACGCCATATACGGCCGCCCATAGGGTATTCACCCACAGTTAACCAGAGCCTTAACCCGCCTTAACTGGCTTCCGAGGCGGCGCTGTGTCTCGATGCGGGCTACCGTATGATGTCTTCCGATGGACGCAACGCCCGTGAAATCGCCGGCCGCAGCAGCCGAACTCGACATCTCGATCATCATGCCCTGCCTCAACGAAGAGGAGGGTGTCGTCGCCTGCGTCGAAGAAGCCCGCGGCTGGATCGAAGCGTCCGGGATGACCGGCGAGGTGATCGTCGTCGACAACGGATCAACCGACCGCTCGGCGGAGCTGGCCGCAGCGGCGGGCGCTCGTGTGATCCCGGAAGCGCGGCCCGGCTATGGCAGCGCGCTGCTCCGCGGGTTCGCCGAGGCGCGCGGCAAATACATGGTCATGGGCGACTGCGACGGGACGTACGAGTTCAAGGCGCTGGAGCCATTCATCGAGCCGCTGGACAACGGTTACGAGATGGTTATCGGCAACCGGCTCACGTCGATGCTGGCGCCAGGGGCGATGCCGTGGGCCCACCGCTTCGTCGGCACTCCGATGATCAGTTGGATCCTGCGCTTCTTCACCGGTGCGAAGATCCGGGATAGTCAGTGCGGCCTGCGTGCCGTCCGGCGAGACGCCTACCGGCAGCTCGGGCTGAAGTCGCCGGGGATGGAGTTCGCGTCCGAGATGATCCTCAAGGCGATGCGCCGGGGGATGCACCTGGCCGAGGTGCCGATCCCGTACAACGTCCGCGCCGGCGACAGCAAACTGAGCACAATCCGCGACGGCTGGCGTCACCTTCGCTTCCTCCTCGTGAGCAGCCCGAGCTACGTGTTCCTCGCGCCGGGTTTCCTGTTCCTCCTGCTGGGCATCGCCTCGCTCGCCATCACGGCGTCCACGAAGAGCGGGGTGAACCTTTTCGGCTTGGACTGGGAGCCCGTCTTCGCGGCGGGCATCTTCGGGGTCATCGGGATCAACGCGCTGATGCTGGGGCTTTTATCGAAGCTGCTGGCGGTGCGCACTGGCGACCTGGAGAGCCGGGTTGTGAAGTTCTATCACCGGTACATCGGCCTCGAGCGCTTGCTCGCCGGCGCAGCGCTCATGCTGGCCGTTGGCATCGGCCTCGACCTCTACGTTTTTATAGCATGGCTGGGCGACTCCAACCGAGACCTGCTGCCCACGGCGGCTGTGGGACAAGCCCTCATCGTTATGGGCGCGAACCTGGTGTTCGGGGGTCTCGCAGCAGCGATGGTGGACTACGAAACCTCATAACTCCGGTCACGACGCCAGTGCTGGGGACGCCAGCCTTCAAGACAAGCCTCTCGGTGAGGCCCTACGGGACATCGAAGAGACGATGCCCGGCTTCGCACGCTGGATGTATCGCACCGTCCGTCCACGGCTCGGTCACCGGGTCCTGGACGCGGGCGCGGGTCTCGGTACCTACACTGACCTCCTGGTCCAGGACGGACGCGAAGTCGTCTCGCTCGAGTACAACGAGATGTTCGCCCGGCATATACACGAGCGATTTGCGGCTGACCCTCGGGTGTGGGCGCGCCAGTCCGACCTCTCAGACCCCGCCGGCTTGCCTGAATTCCCGCCGGTGGAGTCGGTGATCTGCCTGAACGTCCTTGAGCACATCGAGGACG
Source organism: Chloroflexota bacterium (assembly GCA_031362025.1). Classification (GTDB taxonomy): domain Bacteria; phylum Chloroflexota; class Dehalococcoidia; order SM23-28-2; family RBG-16-64-32; genus DATKKM01. The sequence continues at coordinate 3,155 of JANLRX010000496.1, read as the reverse complement.
ACGTCCGGGCGCTACGGAACATCCGCGATCGGGTGCTGCCGGGCGGGACCATGATGGCGCTTGTGCCGTCGTACCCGGCCTTGTTCAACGGGATGGACCGGGCGGTCGGTCACCACAGGCGCTACCGCAAGCAGGAGTTCGTTCAGCGTCTCGGTGAAGGCGGCTGGGTCGTTGAGAACTGCCGCCACTTCAACGTCTTTGGGCTGCCGGGGTGGTTTGTCGCGGGATCGTTGCTCAAGCGCACGACTCCCGGCCGCGACCTCACGCGCATCTTCGACCGGCTGATCCCGGTGTTTTCCGCGGCCGAAAACACTGTGGTGCGCGGTGCGTTCGGGCTCAGCCTGCTCGCGACATGCCGCCGTGCTGACTAGCGCTAGAACCGCACCCAGGTCCAGCCGCGCGCGTGGTCCGGCTCGAACTGGTAGATCCAGAGCACACCCCACAGGTTCACAATGACCGCCGCGCCGATCAACGCGAGGTGGTGCCACTTCACCTGCTTGCCGACTGCCAGCACTGTCAGCAACCAGAGGAACGGCATGAAGTCCAGTCCGTAGCGGTACCCAAACTGTGACCACCCGGTGGCCGCGAAGATCCAGTTGGAGAGCACGATCGGGATGATCGCTGCCCAACAAGCCAGCACCAACCGGTCTTTCGCGCGAACAGCGAGACCGATCGCGAGGACGATCATCGCCCAGAACGGCGCCAGGTAGACACTGCGCGGGACGTCCCAGTCGCTCCACCAGCTCAGCCAGTCGAGGTCCCGCGAAATAGCCCGCGTCATCATGAATGCGCAGGCGAGCCCGATCGAGACCGCGCCGCCGATGGCGAGCCGGCGGTTCTGCTTTGCGTGAACAAAGAATGAGTACAGTAGCGGCGGCGACGTGACCCACATCGCGAGCCCGAACCAGGAGGGCAGCACGTACGGTCCATTCTTCTGGAAGAGGGGCATCTGGTCAAAGACCACTCGGGGGTGGAGCTTGATGTATTGGAGGTCCAGCAGGCCGTGGCTGTATACGTGCTGCAGGTGCGTCTGGTGGATCTGCTCGGCGTAGTTGTAGCCGGTCTCAAACGGCGAGTCGAAACGCAGGTAGTTGATGATCATCGTCAGCAAGATGAACGGCATGAGCCCGATCGCGAAATCGATCAGCGGCCCTGGCTTGATGCGCTGCCAGTTCTGCTCGCCCGGCTTCGCTTTCTGGAGCCACAGGTCCGATAGCGCGACCACAGGGAAGATGCCCACCATCAGTTCCGTCGGCCGGCACATGAACGCCGCGCCCACGCAAACACCCGCGGCCAGCGGATTGCGCATCACCACCGTCGCGTAAATGCAACAGAAGACGAAGAAGACCGCGGTCGTATGCGCGAAGAACCACACGCCGCCGTTCGAGCCGACCCAGAACAGCACCGTGCCGAACATCACAAGCACCGTCATCGCGAGCTGGGTCAGCAGATGGTCGCTGAACTTGCGTGCGATCAGATACACCACGACCGCCGTCATTGACGCAAAGACTACAGACACGAGCGTCTGGTTCAGGTCCAACCCCCAGATGAGCACGCCGGGGATCTGGATGAGCGCCGGGCCGAGCGAGTGCTGCATGTACGTTTTACAGTCGTCGGTGATGCGGGGGTTCTCGATCTGGTCGTAGCCGCGGTTATTGTTGGACGGCAGGCAGAACCCCTCGCCGTCGTAGAGCACCCGTTCAAGGACGCCGAGGTTCTTGGTGTACTCCTCCGTCATGTCCAGGTGGCCGTGGATGATGTTGTTCGCCTGCGAAACCTGAAAGCCGTACGTCGTCTCCTGCGGGCCGAGGAACCAGTAAGCCACGAACGTCAGGACAAACAGCGCCACGCTGACCCAGATGACCTGCGTGCGGTTGCTAGAAGCGGCGGTGGGCGTTGCTGCGGCGCTCGGTGTTGGCTCTTCGCTCTCCATCAGGGTGCCTGTGCTTCCGCCGTGCGCGCGTGCGGCCAGATGAGGTACGCGCTGAACACCCAGTTCGCGACGACGCCGGCGGCCGCCCCGATGCTGTTGGAGATGTACGGGCTGAGGTCGAGCACCGGTGTGACGATGTTCACGACGAGGACGATAGCGATGGCGCCCATAAGACAGCTTGCGTTGAAGCCCACAAAGCGAGACGGCACCGACCCGGCCTGCGGGCGGTGACGGAACGTCCATCCTTCGTGCGCCCAGAACTTGAACATGATCGCCGCCTCTACCGCGATGATCGACGCGATCAACAGCCGCGCGTCTGGGTGCGTGACGAGGCCGAAGTCCACATCGCTGTGCTTGCCCGGGATGACAGGAAGGACGTCGTACAGGAGGAACAACACGGCTTGGTTCACCACGTAGGCAAACACGCCGACAACGAGGAAACGGGCGAGGGCCTGTGACACTGGCAGGCGGCTTAGCTGTGAGTCGAGTAGGGAAAGGGGGCCGGTGGGTTGCTGTGTGGTCGTGTCCGGCTGCATAGCAAAGAGCCTGCTATCAGGATAGCGGCAGCCTTCCGCGCGAGGCAACCAACGGTGCGCCCGCGCCGCTCGGGGCCTATCATCGCAGCCGTGGGGGCGAAACGTTGGAACTAGAGCTGATCGGTCTGGCCGTGCTCGGCTTCATCGTCGGCGCGTTCGGCACCATCATCGGCGCGGGCGGCGGGTTCATCCTCGTGCCGGTCCTTATGGTCCTCTACCCCGGCTACGAACCCGAGGAGCTGAGCGCCATCTCCCTCTTCGTCGTCTTCGCAAACGCGACGTCCGGGGCGTTGGCCTACGCCCGCCAACACCGCATCGACTACGTCACCGGGGCCGTCTTCGCAGCGTCATCCGCGCCGGGTGTCATCGCCGGCGCGATCGTCGTGCAGTACACACCCGAGCGGCTGTTCAGCGCGCTCTTCGGAGTTCTTCTGCTCGGCGTCGCGTTCGTCGCCCTTCGTCGGCGTGTCGAGTCGATCCGCCAGCCGTTGCGTGGGCGCGGAGTCCTCGTCCGCCGCATTCAGGATCAGGAGGGCCGCACGTATGTCTACGCATACCGAATCTGGCAGGGCGCGGCGATCAGCCTCGGTGTCGGGTTCATCTCGAGCCTGTTTGGCATCGGCGGTGGAATCATCCACGTCCCCGCGATGGTGATCCTGCTCCACATCCCGGTGCCGTTCGCGGTG
>JANLRX010000466.1:0-4117 GCA_031362025.1 Chloroflexota bacterium | reverse complement strand
GTGGAAGGGGGAGTGGGGTTGGGGTGTCGTCGTCGGTGGCGCGATGCTGCTGAACATGGTGGTGGCCGGGCTGGTGGGGACGTTCATTCCGCTGGGGATGCGGGCGCTGAAGTTGGATCCAGCGATTGCGTCGGGGGTGTTCCTGACGACGTTTACGGACGTGCTGGGGTTCCTGTTCCTGTTGGGGTTCGCGACGATCATGATTGGGCAGATCACCTAGAGAGTAGCCAGAAGCAAGTAGCAAGTAGGCAGAGGGGCTGTGGGTGATCGCTGGGTGCGAAAAAGCGGCGCTAACAGCGCCGCTTTGGTTCGGTTCGGGGATGGGGTGAGCGACGGGACTTGAACCCGCGATCTTCAGGGCCACAACCTGACGTGTTAACCAACTACACTACGCCCACCATGCGCGTTCCCACCCTCAGGCGGAAAAAATTAGGCCCGGCAAGGCCACATTCAGGTTAGCACCGGCGCTCGTTTCTCACAATACGCGGCGCTGTTACGATGGCTGCGATGGCCACCGACTTCGACCCATACCGGATCCTCGGCCTCGACCCCTCCGCTCCTCCAGCGCTGGTTGAGGCTGCGTACCAGCAGATGGTGCTGCGCTACAAGGACGAGCCGGAGCGTTTGCAGGAGGTCGAAGCGGCGTACCGGCTGCTGATCGATCCGGAGCAGCGACAGGCGTACGCGGTGCGACGGGCGGCCACGCTGGCAACGCTTCCGCCGGACGCGGACATCGACGCGGCGCTGGCCCGGGTCGGGCAAACATCGTTTCCGACGACATCGCCGGCGCTGACATTGAGCGTGGGACCCGCAGCCGAAACCTTGGTTTTGACGGGAGTGTCAGTAACGGAACGTGTGACCCAATTACTCGCTGACGGTCGTCATCAGCTTCTGGACAGCGGAAGCGTAGATGCCACCTTACTTCGCAAAAAGAACTTTTCTTGGAACTGGTGGCTATTGTGGTTCATTCTCGGCATCTATCCGATGTTGGTTTATTTGGCCTATCACTTTTGGAATCGCGACAGTTTAGTGACGCTGGCGCAAGCCCAGGAAGGCGTACTTGAAACGGTCTCACCGATATTGCGAGAGCCCGCGATAGACAGTAATACACCGGTTTGGAACCTGTGGGACATGGCCAAGGCGATCGGTATTGTCATTGGTGGGACGCTGGTCGCCAGTGTGCCCGTAGTAGTGTTTGCCGAATCGCTACTGGAGTCGGGTGAGGAGGTTGAGGATAACGCCCTCGCGCTCACCATCACGCTTGCCGTAAGCCTAGTGCTCGAGCTGCTGCTGTTGATCACGACAATGTGGTTCGGGCCGCGCAAGTACAAACTCCCGCTCTCCGCGCTTGGCTTGAGATGGCCTCCGCGGGAAGGGCTGTGGTTCCGAATCTGGTTCCCCGTCGCTCTTGCTTTTTCGGCGCTGGGTATCGTCATTACCTACTTCGCGGTCCTCAAACTCTTCGGCCTCGAGCCAAGCTCTGACGTCCCGGAAGAAGTGTTCGACAACCCGGGCCCGTTGATCGTGATGACGGTGCTCGCGGTGGCGTTCGCGCCGATAATGGAGGAGATTTTCTTCCGCGGGTTCATCTTTGGTGGGTTGCGGGGCCGTTGGGGGTGGGTAGCGGCAGGACTCGCCAGCGGCGGGTTGTTCGGCATGGCACACTTCTCGAACCCCGGCACGCTGTATGTTGTCCCGCCGATCGCGGGGATCGGGTTTCTGTTCGCGTGGGCGTACCGGTACACCGGCTCGATCACGTCTTCGATCATCGCGCACTTCATTTACAACTCGATCAGCGTCGCGGCAGGGATCGCGACATCGGTGATATGGCTTCACGCATAGAGGACACGTTCGCGCGTTTGAAGGCGGAGGGCCGGACTGTCTTCGTCGCGTTTCTCACGGTGGGTTACCCGGACATCGAGTCAACGCCCGGGCTGGTGCGCGCGCTGGTCGAGGGCGGCGCCGACATCATCGAGCTTGGGGTGCCGTTCTCGGACCCGCTGGCGGAAGGGCCGACGATCCAGAAGTCGTCGTTCCACGCGCTGCAGCAAGGGGTGACGATGGAGACGTGCCTGGAGGTCGTCCGGAAGCTGCGGGCGGAAGGCATGGAGACGCCGCTTATCTTCATGGGCTACTACAACCCGATCCTGGCGTATGGCGTCGAGCGATTCGCGCGCGATGCGGCAGTGGCGGGCGCAGACGGGATCATCCCGGTGGACCTGCCGCCGGAGGAGTCGGGCGAACTGCATGCGGCCTGTGTTGCGAATGACCTGCGAGTGATCTACCTTCTCGCTCCAACGAGTACAGATGAGCGAATACAGGCGGTTGGGGAGCGCGCATCAGGGTTTGTGTACTGCGTGAGCCTGACAGGGGTCACAGGGGCCCGCGACGAGATGTCAGAGGGTGTGACGGGGTTCCTGGAGCGCGTGCGGAGGCAGATTAGCTTGCCTTTGGCGGTCGGATTTGGTATATCTCAGCGTAAGCATTTTCAAGCTGTGGCCAGAATTGCTGAAGCTGCGGTAATCGGAAGTGCAATCATCGACGAGATCGCGAAGAGCGATCCTTCACAGCGAGAGGTTAACCTAAAGCATTATGCGGAGGTGGTCACCGGCCGACGAGGAGCAGCTGCATAGCGCCGCTCGGATTCGCTCTTGGGCGAATTCCGTCGGCCGTGATTATTGCGGTTGTCCTCGGGCCGGTTTCTTTGACCCCCGCTAGGGTGTCGGAGCTGCGCGAAGCAGGGGACCCGGCATGCTTGTAAGGGGAGTCCGAGGGGCGACCACCGTGGAGGCCAACTCAGTCGAGGCGATCCTCGAGGCCACCAGGGAACTTCTCGCGGCGATGCTTAAGGCTAACGAGATAGACGTCGAGTATGTCGCCTCCGCCTTCTTCACCACAACCCCGGACCTGAATGCGGAATTCCCTGCCCTGGCAGCGAGAGACCTGGGCGTGGCGCTCATGTGTGCACACGAGATGAACAAGCCGGGAGCGTTGGGAATGTGCCTCCGGATCATGCTCCACGTGAACACAGAGAAGAGTGCAGGTGAGATAAAGCACGTGTACCTTCGCGGCGCCAAGCAGCTCCGGCCCGACTTACCAGATCCCGACTAACACCGGTACGCCGGACGGGGGATTCGCCCCGGAGGCATAACTCAGGAGGAACAGAACATGATCGTCGTAATGAGAGCAGGCGCAACGGAAGACCAGGTGGCGAACGTGCAGAAGGTCATCCGCGAGCTCGGGTTCAAGGACCACCGCATCCACGGGGAAGAGCGCAACGTCGTCGCGGTCCTCGGGCACGTCTACCCGGAGCTTGTGGACGAACTCGGCGTCATCGATGGCGTCGATTCGGTCGTCCGGATCAGCAAGCCTTTTAAGCTGGCCAGCCGCGAGGTGAACTCGCAGAACACCGTCGTCCGGATCGGCAACCTGTCGATCGGGGACGGCAGCGTTGTGTTCATGGCGGGCCCGTGCTCTGTAGACAGCGAAGAGAACGTGATGGAGACGGCGCGCGCGGTGCAGGCGGCCGGCGCCCAGGTGCTGCGGGGCGGCGCCTTCAAGCCGCGGTCCAGCCCATACGCCTTCCGCGGCCACGGCGAGAAGGCGCTGCTCATCCTCGCCGCGGCGCGGGCGGAGACGGGCATGCCGATCATTACGGAGGTCATGGACGCGCGGGACGTCGATCTGGTGGCGCGGCATGCGGACATCCTGCAGATCGGGGCGCGGAACATGCAGAACTTCACGCTGCTGGACGAGGTCGGAAAGGCCGGCCGGCCGGTGATGCTGAAGCGCGGGCTTTCCGGGACGATCGAGGAGTGGTTGCTGGCGGCGGAGTACGTCCTCTCGCACGGCAATCGCGATGTGATCCTCTGCGAGCGCGGCATTCGTACGTTCGAGACGGCGACCCGCAATACGTTCGATGTGAACGCGATCCCGCTGGTGAAGCGGTTGTCGCACCTGCCGATCATCGGGGACCCGAGCCACGCCACGGGCAAGTGGCAACTCGTGGAGCCGGTGGGCCTCGCGGCGGTTGCGGCGGGCGCGGACGGGCTGATGATCGAGGTGCACCCCAACCCGGACCACGCGCTGTCCGACGGTGCGCAGTCGCTGACGCCGA
>JANLRX010000438.1:0-13368 GCA_031362025.1 Chloroflexota bacterium | reverse complement strand
CTTCATCCCGCGTGAGCCCATGCTTGGTGAAGACCTTCTCCTCGATGACACGAGACCATTCAAACCGCTCCACTCAGCGTCTTCTCATTGACTATTGTACATACAACGTATATACACCGTCAAACTCATCCCCCATACCCTTCCTTAATCGTCGCCCGGCCCGTGATCTCCCGTATCCTCTGGTACCCCACCAGCTTGTCCATGAACTCGGCGTGGTTGGCGACGCCGTAGACGTACTTCTCGAGGTATTGGGGGATGAAGCCGCGCATCGTCGCGCCGACGACCTCGATCACGTGCCACATGTCGCTCGCGTAGCGGCCCTGGCACTCGCCGGGGTACGCCCCGAACGGCGCGTGCACCACCGCATCGACGACGTGGTAGGGGATCGTCGTCCGGCCGGGGTCGCGCTTGATCTCCTCCGTGTCGATGATCTCCTCCGTCGAGATGATCACCTTCTTCGAGGCGAACGCCGACTCCGTGTGCGAGATCCCCGTCCCGAAGATGCGCGCGTTCCCGTATACGTCCGATTGGTGGACGTGGATCAGCGCGACGTCCGGGTTCAGCGCCGGCACGAGCGTGATCGGCTGGCCGGTGTACGGGTCCTCGATCAGCTTCGCGCCGGAGTATTCGAACCCGTCTGTGCCGCCGAACGAGCGCACGGGAAAGAACGGCAGGCCCATCGCGCCGGCCATGATCCGGTTGGTCATTACCACGTTGGAGTACTCGTACGCCTTCACCTTGCCGGAACGGATCGCCTCTTCCACCACCGGCCCGAAGAGGAAGAACCCGACGTCCAGCTTCGATACGCAGCCCGCGCCGACGAGCAGCGCCGCCGCCACCCAGGTGAACTTCGCGCCGAGCCAGAGGTCCTTCTTCTGCTGGCGGATGACCTCGCGGATCAGCGCCGCCGGACCCCGCTGCAGGTAGTTGCACTCGTACACCAGGTAGTCGCCGTCGGAGACGAACTTCTCGATCGCCTCCTTCTCCGTCATCAGCTTAGGGAGCATCGCCCGCTGCTTGTGGTCGCGCACGTACTCCCGGTACCCGTCCGGGTCGACCTTGAGGTACTCGCCATGGCCCTCGGCGAGGATTCGGAGTTGGTCAGTCATGGGGCGTGCTCCTTCGGTTGAGGTCTAGCGGAAGACCGCGGCGATCGCGGCGGTGTCGGTGTACTCGCGGAATGCGGTGACCTTGCCGTCCTTCACTGTAAAGACGTGACACCACGGCGTCTCCCATTCGCGACCGTTCGCCTTGAGCTTGATCCTCTCGCTGCCGAGCACGACGACGCGGTCTTGGTCGGCCAGGAATGTCTGCGGCTCGAAGGCGAGGAAGTCGCAGTTCTCGCCAATCGCCGTGAAGAACTTCCCGACGCCGTCGTGGCCGCGGAAGCTGCCCGCCCACGGTATGTCCGACGGACCGGCGTGGTCCCACTGAACGTCCTCGGTAAGCAGAGCCAGCATCCCGGGCATATCTCCGCTCCCGAAGGCAGCGTAAGCGTCCTGGACCACCTTGGTGTTGTCACTCTCAGTCATGGTGCTTTCCTCCCTTTAATTAGCTAGGTGAAGTGCGATCCCGCCGAATCTGCCGGGATAACGTTGTTGACCTGCGCGAAGCATCCCCGTTCCTCGCCGTCTGGCTGAAACGGTCGCCCCAATCCTACCCTCAGAAGCGCCGAGGATGCACGCGCTTCACCGGTGCGACTGCAATCCGCGCAGGCCGCAAAGTGCTCTCGGATCGCGATCGACTCAACCGGTAGCATCCGCCACTCCTGATTGCCGTCCGTGAAGTCGCAGCGCAACCCTTCCTCGAACCGATACACATGCACCTCGGTGGCGGCAACGGAGGCGAGGGACCGTCCCCCCTTACCGGGAGGAAACGCCGGGTTGCCTTTACCCATGAAGTATTTCGGCTTGCCAAACGCCGCGGTAACGGATCTGAACGCCAATGCCGCGAGCCGTTCATGCAGTTCTGCGTGACCCAGAGGTTCCCGACGCTTAATCGTTTCGGGGTGCCAGCGGGCGTCCTCCCTGTGCGGCGGCTTGCGTCGGCCGGCGTACTGCCATTGGACCTGGATGACATCACCCGGCGCCAGTCCCCCGAGATCGGCGAGGAGCTGAGTCGTGGGAGCCGGCTCATCGAGCCGGACGGCAGTCTTTCCGCTGAGTCCTGCCACGCAGACGCGATCACCACTCATGCGCGTGACGTCAGTGATAAGTACCTCGGGTAATCGGAATCCGAAGAACTCTAGAAGGCCCATGCTCTTAACCTGCGGCGATGACGAGTTGCCGCAACAGGCTCCGGTGGCAACGGCCCTCATCTACGCAGGCGCACATCAACGTGATCGTGCGCGACTTCGCCAGTTCAGCCAAGCGCGCGATCTCCCACAGAGCTTCGTCGCCCTCCATCTCGGAGAGATACGCCGCCACGTACGGCTCCCACGCGATGCCCTCGTTCCTGAAGGCGTGAAGCAGCTCCTTCGAGGGCGCGGTCTTCGCGGTGTACTCATCCACCGCTGTCTTCGCTACGCCGCGCGGCCAGTAGCGCATCGAGAGCACCCGATAGCCGTCATCCGGCGACGCGGCGTCATACACGCGCTTCAGCCGGATGTTGTTCGCCACCGCCGTGCTCATAGCCGGATCTCCCCGTCGATCACCGTCACCGCCTCGCCGCCGATCCACGTGCGTTTGGTCTCGTCCACGCGGACGTAGACATGGCCGTCGCGGCCCATCTCTCGGCCCTGGGTGGAGACGTACTCGCGTCCCGTCCTGGCGAGCAGGCCTGTGCGAGCGAGGTATGCCGGTAAGGAGGCGTTGGCGCTGCCGGTCACCGGATCTTCGCCGAATGCCGGCCCGAAGCAGCGGATGTGCACCGCCTCCGCGTTCCCCTCGCGCACCACGAACACGGCGAACCCTGTCACCCCGATGTCATCGCTGAGGCGCGCCGTCGCCGTCATATCCGGCTTCAGCGCCGCGAGCGTCTCGGAGCTTTCGAGTTGGACGAAGAGCCAGGTCGGGCCGTTGTAGACCGAGGTTGGCGGTGGGTCCGCGACGATCTTCGCTCCGAGCGCCGCCCCGATCGCTTCGACTGACGTGCTGAACTCGTGGATTACCTCTGCCTCGGGCGACTGCACGAAGATCCGTCGGTCCGGCCCGCTCCCCTCGATCCGCAGCGAGAGGTTGCCGGCTCCGCACTCCATCACCAGCCGCCCATCTTTCGGCGTGACCATGCCCGCCTCCAGCACCGCGTGCGTCGAGCCGATCGTCGGGTGGCCCGCGAACGCCAGCTCTCCGGCCGGGTGAAAGATGCGCAGCCGGAAGTCGGCCTCGGGCGTCGTCGGCGTCAGCACAAACGTCGTCTCCGAGAGGTTCGTCCACGTCGCTAGCTGCTGCATCTCGGCGTCCGTCATCCCGTCCGCATCCAGCATCACGGCGACGGGGTTGCCGAGGAGCGGCACCGACGTGAACGCGTCCACCTGCTTGAAGCGAGAGTTGCGTGTCATGCCGGTTCGCCTTCCATTGCCAGGCGTTCGATGCCTGTGATGAAGTCCGTCTTCGCGTGAACGTAGGCCAGCCGGTCCTCTCCGAACTGCGCGGCCAGCTTCCGCTTCAGCGCTTCGTATTCGACCGCGGTCTCCGGGTGAGCACGCAAGTAGTCGCGGAAAGCGATGTGTCTGACCCAGAAGTCGCCGCCGGGCACCACAACGTGCACGTGGAACTGGCGCGGGACGCCCCGCCGGAAGTAGCGCCGGTCCGCGATCTCGTCCTGGAAAGCGGGGACGTGCTCGTAACCCAGCGCCTCCAGCGGCGCGATGAAGTGCCCATCGTCGTCGAGACTGCGAACGCCGGGCATGATGTCGATGACCGGTTTGGCCGCGAGCCCGGGCACCGATGTGCTCCCGACGTGCTGGATGTCCAGGAGCCACTCGCCCATCGCCTCGGCGATCCGCGCGCGTTCTTCCTCATACTTTTGTGGCCAGCGCGGGTCGTAGTCGGCGATGACGATCGGTCCGGCGGCGAGATTGCGCGCCGCGCGGGACTCTGGCCCGGTGGTCATCCCGCCACCTCCAGCCCGGCTTCGCGAGCGTGGTTCAGGACATCGCGGATGAAGTCGCTCTTAGCGTCGGCGTAGGCCTCGATGTCGGCGTGCTCGTCGGCCAGCCGGCGCTTCAGGTCTTCGTACTCCTGGCGGGCGTGAATGTTCGCGCGGAGGTAGTCGCGCAGCGCCAGGTGGTTGATGAACTGCGCGTGCGTGCGCTCATATATATGTATCTGGTGCGTGCGCCCGATGCCGTTCGGCGCTTGGCCCGGCTCCGGCGCGTCCGTCACCTTGCGGAAGAAGATGCGTCCCGGGATGCCGAACTCGCCCATGCACACCCATCCCGTCTCCACCAGCGGCGTGATGCAGTACAGCGCGTCCGTGAACTGGTTCAGCGCCACGCCGATGTCGATGACCGGCTTCGCGGCGATGCCGGGGATCGCGGTGCTGCCCACGTGCTCGATCGCCACCGCCCACTCGTCGATGGACGATTGAAGGAGCGCGCGTTCCTCCGCGAACATCGCGGGCCAGCGGGGGTTGTACTCAGCGAGGAGGATGGAGCCGGCGACCGGGTGGGACATGGTAAGCGCCATGATTGCCTCCGCCGCGGCGAGGTGTCAACGGGCTGATGTCAGGGTGGAGACGGACCATCCGTCACGAGTCCCGAGCCGATGTCCGCGCAGGGCCGGTTGACGTCGAACTCCAGCCCGGCGAGGAAGAGGAACGCGTCGAGCGCATCTTCCAGGTCCGCCGCGCCGCTGCAGTTGACGTCCCCAAACACCACGTTCCCAAGATCCTCGCCCAACTCAGGGCACCCGGGCTCGATCTCCACGGGCAACTCCGCCTCGCTGAGGATCAGCGCCAGGGCGTCGTCTTCATCGATCTCGCCGTCGCAGTTGAAGTCGCCCTGCACAAGATCCTCCCCCGTGGCGGGGGAGCCAGCCGAAGTTGGTGATGCAGGCGAGCTTCCCGCGTCTGTGTGGTCAGGGCTCGCAAGGAAAATGGCCAAGGCGGCAACCGCAGCAACGATCGCGAGTCGTCGGGTGAACTTAAGCAAGCGTAGCGTCGCCATCTGGACGCATTCTAGGCGCTCTTGCCGAAACGCCGTAGTCTAGCGGTCCCAGTAACCGTCCCAGATGCCCTGGCCCCAGAACATCGCCACCACCGCGCCCAGCGCCAGGAACGGCCCGTGCGGGATCGCGTCCTTCCGGCTCATCATCCGCGAGATGATCATCACCCCGGAGAACACCGCCGCCGCCAGCGTCCCGATGACGACCCCCACTACTACGGATGGCAACCCCACTACGAACCCGATCAGTACGATCATCTTCACGTCCCCCAGCCCAAACGCACCCGCCCCGAACGGCAGCGAGAGGATCAGCAGAGACGCCGCGATGCCGATCGCCACCAAACCACCGGCCAGCACATCCACCACCGAGCTATCCGGCCAGGCCCAGGACACGGCGATCGCGATGAGGATGGAGGGGTACACGATCCGGTTGGGCAGCAGGCGCTCGTCTATATCAGTAAAGGTAAGCGTCAGGAACACCGTCGCGAAGAACCCGCCCAGGCATCCGCCGATGAAGTCATCGAATACCAGTACCGACGCCACGAACAGCGCCGCGCCGCCCAGCGGCAGTAGCACCGCGTGTATCGGCAATCGGTCGCCGCAGTCCGGGCAGCGGCCACGATGCGCCAGGTACCCGACGACCGGCAAGGCGAACACTGCGCGCAAGGGAAAACGGCAGGACGTGCACCGGTATAACGGCGCGCGCAACTGCTCGCCCGTGTAGAACCGCTGGAACGCGAGGTCCATCAGGTGCCCGAGGATCAGCCCCAGCAGGGCCGCGATTACGACTTCCATATCTCTTCTATCAAGTTAGACGTCGCTCTCGGCATAAGCGTAACCGTAACGCCGGATTTCGGGCGCGCGTCTGATTACAAGCATGGGGCCGGCCTGCCACCTCTTTGGTAATTGCCGAAGATCGTGGCTGGAAATGCCGGGAAACACGGGCACAGCCCGCCTCCTTCGTGAACAGCGGTGCGCAATCAGGGAAACAGAGGGTGACGCAGCGGTGAAAACGCCAATCAATAGCCCGATGGCTGTAACACCTATATAGGGAACACCATCTTAGCTTTCGAACAACGTGTCCGGACGACACTTCGAAGGAGGTGAGGGTCTAGATCCAAAAACTGAAAAGCAAAAGGACGAGGACCCTCGTCCGGACCAATATCAACCCAGTGATCCAAATTTAGCAACCCAAGGAAAGGAGAAAGCAAATGCTTTCAACGATTAACGAGACCATCACGCGGTTCTTCCTTCGTCTGAAGGACGAGAGCGGCCAGGCTCTGGCCGAGTACGGCCTGATCCTCGCACTGATCGCGGTCGTTTGCATCGTCGCGCTGGGCCTCATCGGCACGGGCCTCGACGGCAAGCTCACTGAGATCAGCGACGAACTCGCCTAAACGAGTCGTCTAAACAGGCGGATGGGCGGGCTGCCACCTGGCGGCCCGCCCATCCGCCTGACTCCCGAAGGGGAATCTGGGGGACCGGCCTACAGTCGGTGGAAGGACCAAAGCAATGAAAGTGCGAAGACTAGCTCACGATAAGAAGGACAGGGGCGAACGGGGCCAGGCCATGGTGGAATTCGCCCTCGTTCTGCCGATCTTCTTGCTCGTGGTGTTCGCCATCGTGGACTTCGGCATGGGTTTCCATGCCTGGATCACCGTTTCAAACGCGTCTCGGGAAGGTGCCCGGATCGGCGTCGTCGGCGCCAATGCCGCCACCATCGAACTAAAGGTGCGCGATGCCGCATCCTCACTGAATCACGATGCGGACATCGACGTCACGGTGACCAACGCTGTCGACCAGGGTGGCGATCCGGGCGAATCCGTAAAGGTCGCCGTTGACTACGAATACAGTCTCATCACCCCGCTCTCCAGCATAATGGGGATAGTTTCGGGCGGCTCCATCGGACCGACCATCCACTTCAAATCGACATCGGAGATGCGCCTCGAGTAAAGAGTCGCGTAGTAATACCGAGGAGGGGTCTGTACCCGGAAGGTGACAGGCCCCGTCTTCATTTAAGGGCGATAGCGCCCGGCAACTTTCCAGGATGCCCGCGACAGAAGCGAAATTGCTGTAACGATGTTCGGCGGGCAGCGTCATTAATACCGGAAACACAAAAAGTAAACCCATTTTTTCATACCCACAGGGGGAGACCATGATCAAAAACCTCGCTATCGGCGGATCCAGCCGGACCATGCTTCTGGCATTGGTCTTTGGTGCGATCTGCGCAGTACTCGTCGGCGTCTACCTGAGCGGACTCAACAGCGACGACTCCACTGGCGTCAGCACCTCCACCGTTCCCGTCATCATTGCCAGTCAGGACATCCCGGCCCAGACGACTATTACGGACGCGATGCTTACCGTGAAGGAAGTCCCGACTGATCTTGTACTCACGGGCAGCTTCACGGAGTTGACAGCGGTGGTAGGCAAGCGGACCCAGGTCCAGTTGGTGGCCGGTCAGCAACTGCTGGCCACAAACGCCAGCGATGCCACCGACGCCGTCGCCCAGTACGGGGCAGACGCACCGTTGTCTCTCCTTATCCCTGAAGGCAAGCGCGCGTTCGCGATCTACGTCAGCCCTGTGGCTGCCGTCGGTGGTCTGGCCCGCGCCGGCGACCGTGTGGACGTCATCGTCAGCGAGATCCACACGGTCTCCAGCGATGTTGGCGACGTCACCACCTCCAGCGCCTGCTACGCCATGCAGGACATTCCAGTGCTTGCCACCGGCGACACCCTCCGGAAGCCCGTCGCTGACGGCGACTCCAGTGGCGTGGCCGCCGTCGACCCGAACTTGGAAGCGGTCGCCATGACCTTGGCCGTAAGCAACCAAGAGGCCATTCAGTTGGCCGCAGCTCAACAGAGTGTTAGCGATGCCAGTGTTGGCAAGCAGCTCTGGGTAGCCCTCCGCTCATTTGGCGATCACTCGCCGAACACGGACCTCCCCAGCTGCGCCATTGGCTCTTAACAGAAACGGTATACAGCAATGACTCGTAACCCACGTGTAGCGATAATCGACCAGGACCTCAACAGCCGGTCTGACATTCAGAAGCTGCTGGCGGTCTCCGGGTTCACCGTGATTGGTGAAGCGGGATACGGCATCGAAGCCGTCTCCCTCGCCAAGACCGCCGATCCGGATGTAGTGGTCATTGCTATCGAAGAGCCGACGATCCGCGCTCTCCAGACGGTTGAAGCGCTTGCGGACTTGCTCCCCCATTCCGCAATCATCGGGTACTCCTCGGTGCGTGACTCCCAGGCCATGCGTAAGGCGATGCTGGCCGGCGTCAACGACTACATCCTGGCCCCGGTCAAAGAAGAAGAGCTGATCAACTCGATCTACGCCGTACTGGCGCAGGAAGAGCGCCGCCGCCAGCGAATCACTGGCGAGGCCGAAGAGCCCGTCGCCGCCGGATCCGTCATCACGGTCTTCGGCGCCAAGGGTGGTATCGGCAAGACGACGATCGCGACCAACCTCGCGACAGCTCTCGTCCAGAAGACCAACCAGTCGGTTGTCCTCGTCGACCTCGACACTCGCTTCGGCGACGTCGGGATCCTCATGGACATCCCGGTCGAGCGCAGCATCGCCGACATGGCGATTCCCGAAGAAGACATCACCCGCGAAGTGGTCCAGGAATGCCTGTATCTGCACAACAGTGGTGTCTACATTCTCCCTGCGCCGATCAGGCCCACGGACTGGCGAAACGTCCACGCCGGGCACATCGAGCGCATCGTGCAGGTCCTCACCCAGACGTATGACTACGTGGTGCTGGACACGCCGGGCACCTTCAACGACATCGTCGCGCGCGCCCTGGAGCTGGCCACCATGGTCGTCCTCGTCGCCACCGTTGACATGGCGAGCCTGAAGGACACCCTGCTGGCGATCGACATGCTCCGCTCGTGGAACTTCCCGCAGGAGAAGATCAAGCTCGTGATCAACGCCACGAATGAGGCGGTGAACGTGCAGCCCCAGGAAGTGAAGCGAATGCTGGGCCGCGACGTGTTCTGGTCCATTCCTTACGACCGCAACATCAGTACAGCCACGCAGCTGGGAATGCCGGTGGTGCTTGCCAAGCCGCAGTCGCGCGCTTCGGAAAGCATCGTGGAGATGGCCTACGCCCTCTCCGGCGTCCGCCAGAAGAATGTGCCGAAGAACAAGGAAACTCAGAAGAGCGGACTCTTCAGCCGGTTCATGGGTAACGTCCAGGAACAAGCAGAAGTCAGGGCGGAGTAATTAGATGACAAGCTGGCAACCAGGCAGAACAAACGGACCCTCCCGTCCCGGTATGGGCAGCATGGGCGGCGGCGCCGCAACGGCGCCGCGGACAACCCCCGGCCGCTACAACGAGGACATGGAGCAGCTGATCTTCCGCATGCACCAGATGCTCATCGAAGAGCTGGATGCAGATCAAGTTGCTGCGATGCCGGCCGAAGAGCGCCGGCGCACAGTCGAACAGGGTGCGGAAACCCTCCTCAAGCGTGAACTCCCCACCGTCGGTGGCATCACGCGAGACCAGCTCGTCACCCGCGTGGTGGACGAGGTCGTCGGCCTTGGCCCGATCGACGCGCTCCTTCGGGACGCCTCGATCTCAGAGGTCATGGTCAACGCTCCGGACGAAGTGTTCTTCGAGCGCGAAGGACGGCTCTACCTGAGCGACGTCCGCTTCCGCGACCAGATGCACATCATGCGGGTCATCGAGCGCATCATCGCGCCAATCGGCCGGCGTGTCGACGAATCGTCTCCTATGGTGGACGCCCGTCTCCCTGACGGCTCCCGTGTGAACGTTATCGTCCCGCCGATCTCCCCGAAGAGCCCGACGATCACGATCAGAAAGTTCCGCGCAGACAAGCTGACCATGGACGACCTCGTCGGCGCCGGCAGTGTCACCGCCGACATGGTGGAGTTCCTCAAGGCCTGCGTGAAACTGAAGCTGAACTGCCTCATCTCCGGTGGTACCGGTACTGGTAAGACGACCTTCCTCAACGCGATGTCTGCTTACATCCCGGACACCGAGCGCATCGTCACGATTGAGGACCCGATCGAAATCAAGCTCCAGCAACCGCACGTCGTGTCGATGGAGGCGCGGCCGTCCAACATCGACGGCAAGGGCGAAGTCGCCCAGCGCGACCTGCTGAGGAACTCCCTTCGTATGAGGCCCGACCGCATCATCATCGGCGAGGTCCGTGGTTCGGAAGCGTTCGACATGTTGAACGCCATGAACACCGGTCACGAAGGTTCGCTGTCCACCGTCCACGCAAACACCCCGCGAGACGCCCTGGCCCGTGTCGAGAACATGGTCCTCATGGCCAACCTGGAGCTGCCTGACCGCGCCATTCGCGAGCAGATGGCCTCGGCGCTGGACCTCATCGTCCAGCTCTCCCGGTTCTCCGACGGTGTTCGTCGCGTGACTCACATCACGGAATGCACCGGCATGGAAGGCTCGATCGTCACTTTGCAGGACCTCTTCCGCTTCGTGCAGACGTCCGTCGAAGAAGACGGCAGCATCAAGGGCAAGATGGAACCGACCGGCATCCGACCGAGCTTCGCCGAGCGCTTCGACCGCGAAGGCATCGAGCTGCCCGAAGGCATCTTCATGAACGGGAGGAGCTAACCGATGGAATTCCTCCCGATCGTTATCGCCGCATTCGTGGCGCTGACTATCATCACCCTGGTCAAAGCTTTTTCCGGCGCCAAGGGCGGCGAAACGAAGGCTATGACGCAGCGTCTCAACGCGTTCAAGTCGGACGCGGACCCGTCGTTTGTGTCCAAGCAGGCACCGCCGGAGGAGAGCGCCTTCAAGCAGCGATCCTACAGTGGTGTGCCAATCTTCAGCCGCCTTCTCACCCGCATGAAGGGCTCCGAAGAAGTCGCGCTCCAGCTGGAGCGTGCCGGCATCCCCCTGCGCGTCGGTGAGTACTACATGATTCGCTGGGTAGTCGCGGCTCTGCTCTTCGTAGCGCCGTTCCTCCTCGGTGGCTTCGAGATGATGATTATCGTCATCGGCGGCGGCGCCGGCCTCCTGGGCTACATGATTCCCGCGCAGTGGGTCAACATGAAGCGCAAGAGCCGCACCGGTCGCATCAACGGCCAGCTCGTGGACTTGCTCGGCATGGTCGCGAACTCACTCAAATCCGGCTACGGCCTGATGCAGAGCTTCGAGTTCGCTAGCCGCCAGCTCCCTGATCCCCTCGGCATGGAGGTCCGCCGGATGCTCCGCGAGGCGACCCTGGGCATGAGCGGCGAGCAAGCCCTGAACCTGCTGGGCCAGCGCATCGATAGCAAAGACATGGACATGGTCATCACGGCCATCAACATCCAGCGCACAGTCGGCGGTAACCTCGCCGAGATCCTCGAGACTGTCGCCAACACGATGCGTGAGCGAGAGCGGATACGTGGGGAGATCCTCACCCTGACCTCGCAGCAGACGATGACGGGTATCGTCATCGGCGGCCTCCCGATCTTCATGTTCGCCGTGTTCATGGTCATCAATCCGGACTACATGAGCCTGCTCTTCACCACCACCGCGGGCCGAGGCATCATGGGCGCCGCTGTAGTGCTGGAAGTCATCGGCTACTTCGCGATTAAAAAAGTCATCGCGATCGAGGTTTAGACATGCTGATTATCTTGATTATGACGACAATGTTCGGCACCGTGGCCCTGACGGCTACTGCTGTCTTCGGCCGCAACAAGACCTCGCTCATCGAATCCCGGATCGCGGACTTCCGGAACCGCACGACCACTTCGGACAACGAGTTCGGCCCGGACCTCGAAGCCGCTTTCTCGGAACGAGTTCTGAAGCCGGGCGCGGAGAGCATCGCCCGGGCAATGAGCCGGGTGCTCCCTCAGTCCGTGCTGTCCGATGTCCAGAAGAACCTGGTCATGGCCGGGAACCCTGTGAAGTTCAACACGTTCCTCTCCTTCTGGCTGGGGATCATGATCACCTTCCTCTTGCTGGGGCTGGCGATCCTGTTCAACGGCGGCCCCTCGATGCAGAAGTTCGGCATGATGGCTGTCATGCTTGGGGTCGGGTTCATGGGGCCCCGAATGTGGCTGAAGGGCAAGGTAAAGAGCAAGCAGCAGGCCGTCCTGAAGGCGCTGCCGGACTCCCTCGACCTGATTACTACTTGCGTAGAAGCCGGTCTCGGTCTGGACGCTGCGCTCTCCCGCGTCGCGGAGAAGGGCGAAGGCCCCCTGTCCGTAGAGCTGCAGCACATGCTGCGCGACGTGGCGATGGGTAAGCTTCGCCGTGAAGCGATGCAGGAACTCGGCGACCGCATCGGCGTCGACGAGCTGACTAACTTCATCAACTCAATCATTCAGGCGGAGCAACTGGGTGTCGGCATCGCGCAGGTCTTGCGCGTGCAGTCCGAACAGTTGCGCACACAGCGCCGGCAGCGGGCGGAGCGCTCGGCTCACGAAGCGCCCATCAAGATGCTGTTCCCGCTGGTGCTCTTCGTCTTCCCGGCTTTCCTCGCCGTCATCCTGGGACCGGCGATGATCCAGATTGCGACCTCGTTCTAAGGTGGTCAACTAATGGCACTCGGTAAGAAGATCCGGTCCCTCCGCGAAGAGCTGGGGCTAAGCCAGGCACAGCTCTCCGCGCACGGCGGGCTCAGCCAGGGCTACCTCTCGCAGCTTGAGAACGATGAGGTCAACAACCCCAGCGCGGCCATCATCTTCCGGCTCGCGCAGGCGTTGAACGTGGACCCTCGTGTGCTCATGAAGGCCGCCGGTTACGATGACCTCGTGAACGGCTCCAGCGAACAATACGAAGTCTCGGTCGACCCGGAACTGCTGCGCTTCCTCACGCGCTTCCCGCGCGAACAGCAAGCGCACCTGCTCCGGCTGCTCGAAGGCCTGGACGGCCGCCAGGCGACGACAGTGCCGACGCCGGCCAAGGTGACGCCCTCGGTGGCGCCCTCTGTGCCGCGCCGGAACCGCTCGCGCGTCGTGGCCGGGTAAGGGATAACCGTGACACAGATCGTTAACCAGACAAAGGGCACCGTCGTGGCAGAGCAGGTGGGCCTTGCCCGCAGCTTCTGGAAACGCTTCAAGGGGCTCATGCTCCGTGGCTCGCTTCCAGAGAACGAGGCGCTGCTCATCGAGCCCAGCGGCTCGGTTCACACGGCGTTCATGCGCTTTCCGATAGACGTGGTGTTTCTCAGCCGTGACCACGAGGTGGTGAAGGTGGTGCCCGCCATCCGGCCGTGGCGCCTGGCCTTCAGTAAGGGCCATGGGGCCCTGGAACTGCCGGCGGGTGGCGCCGCGC
>JANLRX010000408.1:0-2976 GCA_031362025.1 Chloroflexota bacterium | reverse complement strand
GAACTTCCCGGACGATCCAACCCAATTGGAGCTTCGAGAATCCGATAGAGGTTGAGTTTCTCCCGCGGTCTGAGCTATCGCTTGACCAGCCTCGGTTTATCCACATACAATGCTGGAAATTGTCTCCGCCTCGGTGGGGATAGCATCGGCTTTGACCAGGAGCCAGTAGCGGAGACGCTAGCACAAGCGAGCCGGGGGCGGTGGAAGCCCGGCAGACGAAGCGCCGCGAAGTCGCCTGAGAGCCATTGGGTCGAAGTAGCAGTAGGCCCGATCGGGTACGCCCGTTATAGCGTTCCGAGAGCCGCGGGCCGCACCGTTTAGCGGGCAGCCGGCGGAAGAAGGGTGGTACCGCGAGACTTTTGTCCCGTCCCTTTTACGGACGGGATTTTTTTATGGCTAAAATTTGGGGCCCGAAGCGTTCGGGCGAAGGAACACGACGATGGTGACAACAAACGGAACGAAGACGCAACGGGCGCTGCCCAGCGACGCGGTCTATCGTGGCGGGTATTCTCGGTCGCCGGCGCGGTCTTACCTGCGGGCGATGGGGCTGACGGACGAGGACATCGCGAAGCCGTTCATCGGCGTCGTCAGCTCCTGGAACGAGACGACTCCCTGCAACATCGCGCTCGGCCGGATGGCGGGCTGGGCGAAGCAGGGCGCGAAGGCGGCGGGCGGCACCCCACGCGAGTTCACGACGATCGCCG
The DNA here is from genome assembly GCA_031362025.1 of Chloroflexota bacterium. Classification (GTDB taxonomy): domain Bacteria; phylum Chloroflexota; class Dehalococcoidia; order SM23-28-2; family RBG-16-64-32; genus DATKKM01. Next base: position 2,272 of record JANLRX010000408.1, on the reverse strand, counting down.
TGACCGACGGCATCGCGATGGGCTACGAAGGGATGAAGGCGTCGCTCGTCAGCCGCGAGGTGATCGCGGACTCGATCGAGCTGGTGATGATGGGCCACGGCTACGACGCGCTCGTCGGGCTGGCGGGCTGCGACAAGAGCCTTCCCGGCACGATCATGGCGATGGCGCGGCTCAACCTGCCGTCGGTGTTCGTGTACGGCGGGACGATCATGCCGGGGCAGTGGCGCGGCAAGGACGTCACGGTGCAGGACGTCTTCGAGAGCGTGGGCGCCGTCGAGGCCGAGCGCATGACCGAGGACGAGCAGAAGGAGCTGGAGTGTGTCGCCTGTCCGGGCGCGGGCTCCTGCGGCGGCATGTACACAGCGAACACGATGGCCTGCGCCAGCGAAGCGCTCGGCATCGCGCTGCCGTTCAGCGCCTCGATGCCGGCGGAAGCACCGGAGCGCACGGAGCTGTGCCGCTGGGCCGGTAGCCGCGTGCTGCAACTGCTGAAGGACGACATCCGCCCGAGCGACATCCTCACCCGAAAGGCGTTCGAGAATGCGATCGCGATGGTGGTGGCCATCGGCGGCTCGACGAACGCCGCCCTGCACCTGCCTGCGATTGCGCACGAACTGAACATCGAAGTGACGCTGGACGACATCGACGAGATCGCGCGGCGGGTGCCGCACATCGCGGACATGCGGCCGGGCGGCCAGTTCGTGCAGAGCGACCTGCACGCAGCCGGCGGCGCTCCTCGCGTGATGAAGATCCTGCTGGACGCGGGACTTCTGCACGGCGACTGCATGACCGTGACCGGCAAGACCATCGAGCAGAACCTGCGCGAGATGGCCCTGCCAGACAGCCCGAACGGCAAGAACGTCGTCGTCCCGCTGGACCGGGCGCTGGAGCCCGTCGGCACGATGGTTGTCCTCAAGGGCAACCTCTCGACCGAGGGCGCGGTGATGAAGACGAGCGGTGTGATGAAGACGATCCACAGCGGCCCGGCCCGTGTCTTCGAGCGCGAGGAGGATGCCGCGGCAGCGGTGTCTCGGCGCGAGATCACGGCCGGCGATGTGGTGGTGATCCGCTACGAAGGCCCCGTCGGCGGCCCCGGCATGCGCGAGATGCTCGGCGTGACGGCTGCACTCGCGGGCCAGGGTCTGGGCGAGAGCGTGGCGCTGATCACGGACGGGCGGTTCTCCGGCGCGACGAAGGGCTTTTGCGTCGGGCACGTGTCCCCCGAGGCGGCGGTCGGCGGCACGATCGCGCTTGTGCAGGATGGCGACAGGATAACGCTGGACATCACGAACCGGCTCATTCAGCTAGAGGTCCGCGAAGAGGAGTTGCAGCGGCGGCTTGGCCAGTGGCAGGCGCCCGCGCCGAAGTACACGCACGGCGCGTTGGCCAAGTACGCCCGGCTCGTATCTTCGGCTTCGAAGGGGGCGGTATGCGACGTACCACGCTAGCGCGCCCTCCAGCCGTGTAGCAAAACGGCCGTTTGCCACGTCTATAACCCTGTATTAAGAAACGAATCGGAAGGACAGCAGTCATGGAAGAGACAATCGGAAAAATGATGACCGGCGCCCAGATGGTGATGGAATCGTTCATCCGCGAGGGAGTGGACACCATCTTTGGGTACCCAGGTGGTGCAAACCTGCCGCTGTACGACGTGCTGGAGCACGGCGGCGTGGGGATTCAGCCGGTACCGGCAGGCGTTACGCCGACGACGTACCCGATCAAGCACTACCTCGTGAAGCACGAGCAGTCCGCCGCACACGCCGCCGACGCTTACGCCCGCGTCCGTGGCACGGCCGGCGTCTGCTACGGCACGTCCGGGCCGGGCGCGACGAACCTGGTGACAGGCATCGCCAACGCGTTCATGGACTCGATCCCGCTGGTCTGCGTGACCGGGCAGGTGATCTCCCCGCTGATCGGGCGAGACGGCTTCCAGGAGGCGGACATCGTGGGCATCACGATCCCGATTACCAAGCACAACGAGCTGGTGATGGACGTGAACCGGATCCCGGCCGCCATGCAGGAGGCGTTCTACATCGCGACGACGGGACGGCCCGGTCCGGTGCTGGTGGACATCCCGCGAGACGTCCTGCAGCAAGTCGGCAAATTCTACTGGGCCGACAAGGTTCAACTCCGCGGCTACCGCCCGAACGGCACGCACCCGGACGCCAACGAACTGGCCAAGGCTGTGGAACTGATCGAGCAGGCCGAGCGACCGGTGATCATCGCCGGGCACGGCGTCATCCTGAGCAAGGCCTACGACGAGCTGCTGGAG
>JANLRX010000366.1:0-2832 GCA_031362025.1 Chloroflexota bacterium | reverse complement strand
TAGCTTCTGGAGACAGAGGGTCATTTCCCGGCGAAATCGGGGACTTTGGACTTCGCTAGATACGAATCGCGAAACCTAATCTTCCCAAGCAGAGGGTCATTCGTTGACCATTGACGCCCGCACGCTGACGCACGAACCTATGCGACATGGATGCATACAAGGCGATTGTCACAAAGCGGGATACACGCTCGTACACAAAGGAGCCGATCGACGTCGAGGTGCTGAAGCGGCTGCTGCAGGCGGGGCGGATGGCGGGCAGCGCGAAGAACCGGCAGCCGGTGCGCTTCGTGGTGCTGCAGGACAAGGAGCGGATGGCGGAGGTGGCCAAGTGCGGCGACTTCAGCCAGCCGATGGGAGGGGCGGCGGCGGCGATCGCGGTCTGCCTGGCGCCGGACGAGTCGGACTTCGACGGCGGGCGGGCGGCTCAGAACATCATGATCGCGGCGTGGAACGAGGGGCTGGCCTCGTGCCCGGTGAGGATTCACCACGAGGACTGCGGGCGCGAGTCGCTGGGCCTGCCCGAGGGCTGGCGGATCAGCATGGTGGTGACGCTGGGGCACCCGGAGCCGAGCGTGCCGATGTCGGCCGGCCGGGCGCGGGCGCCGTTCGAGGAGTACGTGAGCTGGGAGCGGTACGGGGAGCAGGTGCCGAAGTAAAGGGCCGCCGCCGCTAGCCGCCGGTCTCGTCGATCCCGGCGCTCGTACCAATATCTGGACACGGTTCAGTTTGGGAAAGGGCAGCCTGTGAAAGCACCTTGCGAAGCAGCGCCTGGTTGTCGCGGGTGGTGATGCCTTCGTCGCAGTCCAGGTTGCCGAACTGGTGGGAGCCAGGCAGCAGGACATCGAGGACACTAACGCTCACTTCCACTCCAATATCAGGGCATGGCTCGGTCTGGGAGAGGGCCTGCTGCGATAGGACTTTGCGGAGGAGCCCCTGGTTGTCGCGGGTGGTGATTTCACCGTCGCAGTCGATGTCTCCCCAAAGACGCTCGGTGCCCGTCACGACCTCGACTGAGACACTGATCTGTCCGCTTAAGCCGCAAGGACCAGTGAGACTGACATTTGCTGGTCCTTCCTCTGAGGCGGTAAGGGATACTTCGAGTTGCCCATCCATGATTGACCCTGGCACCGATTGAGCGGTCTCGTTACCGAACGCGAGCACCCCGTTGTCGGTGGTGACCATGAACGGCGCCGGACCCAGATCATCGCCGGGGCCATCATCGAGAAACAGGGCGCTGGTGTCGTCGGAGAACTTGAAAGCAACGGCTGCAGGGGTGCCGGCCACTACTGCGGCGGAAGGCTGCTCGGCCTCGACCTTGCTGATCCAGGGATCGAAGTCGATCGTGCCGTCGCCACCGGAGTTAACCTTGTCACCCGTTCCGCCTGAGTTCTGAGGGCTCGTCGGGCCGCTGGCGTCTCCCCACCAGTTTCCCTCGGCGGGCACGGTCAAGATCGTGCCGTTGTTCCGGAGGCCGCCGGCGACGTTGCCACAGATGACGTTGCTGCCGATGTCGTGCGAGCCGCTCGACGAGAGGTTGAACAGGTCGATGCCTTGCCCTGTGTTGTCCTGGACGAGTGAATTTTGGACGGAGACAGAACTGAGTTCGGCTCCGAAGCCGGTGATCTGGAGCCCCGCCTGTGTTCCGGTGCTGCCGTGGCCATTGTCGATGGCACTTACGCGGTCGATCCTCACGCCGGTCGCGGCTTCGGAGTAGAGGCCCTGATCGCCGTTGTCCTCCAGGTGCGTGTTCGTTACCTCGATGCTTTCCTGGGTAAGAAGGGTCATCCCGGCACCGGCATTCTCGTTCGTCTGCGAGTCTCGAACGATGACACCCCCCGTGGCCTGCGCTCGGAGCCCACCGTCGGCGTTGCGTAGCGCGGTGAATTGCTGCACGGTGATCGCAGGACTCCCTTGCTGCGTGCCGGAGACACCTGTCGCAGACGCAGGCCCAAGTTCGGTGAAGAGATCGGCACCGTAGTAGCCGTTATCGTTGGCCTCGCCGCTGAGAGTAATCGCGCCGGTGGTGTAGACGTAGACGCCTTGTTCGGAATTTCCGTTGGCGACGATGTTGTCTAGGACGATATCCCCGAGCGAGTCGGGAATGTTGATGCCGACGTTGTCCTGCGTTCCGCTATTGTTCGTCGCCTGGGTGTTACGAATTGTTGCGCCCCCGTGCGTGATGATTTGGAAGCCATCGCCGAGGTCGCCATGCGCTCCCTCTGCTTCCGAGTCTTCGATAGTCACCGGGTTGCTGCCGGTGGCCGTAAGGTCGAAACCGTCATCGCCGGTGCCGTCTGTGCTCGTTCCGTTGCCGGGGTTGTTCGCGGTGGTATTGCGGATAGTGATCGCTCCCGGTGTCACGATGTAGGCGCCGTCCCCCTGAGTGGATTCGAGGATGAGGCCGTCCAGTAACACGTTGTCCGGAAAACCCTGAGTGCTTGTCGAGATCGGTGCCGCGCCGTGGATCGTCGCAGTTCTCGGCGCGGGGCTGCCGGCGGCGTCCACGGTAGTGAGCGCGAGGTTGCCGAAAACGTGATTGAAGGCGGAGGCCATATCGTTGAGGTCTACGCTTTCGTTGTAGGTGCCGGGGAAGATGAAGACCTGTGCGTCTTCAGGGCCGCCGACGTTGTCTACGGCGTCCTGAATTGACGCATAGCACGGAGTAAGGGTCGCGCAATCGCCGCTGGAGTCCGCGTAGGCAGTCGGTGAGCCAGCGTGAGCTGAGCGCGGGCCAGCCGCGATAACTGCGATGGCAAGGGGAACGCTAACGAGCAGTAGCGCGCGGAGAGTAGAAGTGCGCGGCCAAGGACCGTGATGTGGTCGACGGGAAAG
>JANLRX010000077.1:0-4195 GCA_031362025.1 Chloroflexota bacterium | reverse complement strand
CTTCTGTGCACCGGATCGGGGCTTTTTGTCGCGGGGGCAGTTTCTGTATGCCTTCTGGCCGCCGGATTTCTCATTGGCATGGAGATTCCCCTTTTTACCCGGGTTTTAAATCAAGGGGTCGGCAACGTACCGCTGGGAGATTATCTGGGCGCCTTTGCAGCTGGAATCCTCTTCCCTTTTTTTCTGCTTCCCCGGTGCGGAATCCTGGGGACCCTGTCAGTGGCGGGAGCGTTTCAGGCAATGGTAGCCATCTGGGCCCAGCGCCAGCTCCCCGCCGTCCGTGGACGAGCTGTCCGCCAGCGTCTGGCCCGTAACCACCTTGTCGCCCCGTTGCACAATCGCGCGGTGGTTGATGCACGTGCCCTGGTTTGAGCGGATGAACTTGTTCAGGGCGTACGTCTTCTCGGTCTTGTTCTTGTCGGCATAGCGCACCGTGATCGAGTCACCCGTGACGCCGAGCACTTCGCCCGCGCCGTCGGCCGTGATCACCTGGCCGGAGTCGACAGCCGTCTGCAGCTCCATCCCGGTTCCGACCAGCGGGATCTCCGGCCTGACCAGCGGCACTGCCTGCCTCTGCATGTTCGCGCCCATCAGCGCCCGGTTCGCGTCGTCGTGCTCCAGGAACGGGATCAGCGACGCCGCGACCGACACTACCTGCTTCGGCGAAAGGTCCAGGTAATCCACGTGCGCCGGGTCGGAGTTCGTGAACGCTCCGGCGTGGCGCGCTTCCACACGCGTCGTCAGGAAGTTCCCCTGTTCATCGAACGGGGAGTTCGCCTGCGCCACCATGAAGTCTTCTTCCTCGTCCGCCGAGAGGTACACGACCACTTTCGACACGTACGGCGCAATCGCGATCTCCGCAACCGCCCTGTCCAGTTTCTTCATCACGGCGTTGTCCACCACCGTGCCGGCCGGGACAACCGTCTTGCTCTTTGCGTCGTAGACGTCCTCGCGGATCATCCGGCCCATCAGTTCGGCCGAGTCCTTTGGCAGCGAGCGAAAGACCTTGCGGTACGGCGTCTCGATGAAGCCGTACTGGTTCACCCGGCCATACGTCGCCAGCGAGCCGATCAGACCGATGTTCGGGCCTTCTGGCGTCTCAATCGGGCAGATCCGGCCGTAGTGGCTGAAGTGGACGTCTCGCACGTCGAATCCGGCGCGGTCCCGGGAAAGACCACCCGGTCCCAACGCGGAAAGCCGGCGCTTGTGCGTCAGCTCCGCCAGCGGGTTCGTCTGGTCCATGAACTGCGAGAGCTGCGAGCCCCCGAAGAACTCCTTGATCGCCGCCACCACAGGCCGGATGTTGATCAGCTGGCTCGGCGCAGTCTCGGCCGGGTCCGTGATCGTCATCCGCTCGCGGATCACGCGCTCCATCCGCAGGAGGCCGATCCGGAACTGGTTCTGGATCAGCTCTCCGACCGTTCGCACACGCCGGTTCCCCAGGTGGTCGATGTCGTCCGAGCGGCCCAGGCCGTTGTTCATCGTCACAATCGTCCGCACGATCGAGATCAGATCGATCGGCTGTAGCACGCGCTCCTGGGTGGCGTTCGGGCGGCCCAGGCGCTTGTTCACCTTGTAGCGCCCGACCTTGCCCAGGTCGTAGCGGCGCGGGTTGAAGAACAGCGAGTTGATCAGCTGCTTCGCGTTCTCAATCGTTGGCGGGTCCCCTGGGCGCAGGCGGCGGTAGAACTCCAGCAGCGCCTCTTCCTTGTTCTCCTTGTCGGCGGACAGCGTGTCGCGGTCCAGCGTCGACTTGATGAACCGGTGCGTGTCACCGATGTCGATGTCTTCAAATAGCGCCAGGATGCGGTCGTTCGTGCCCAGAAGTTGCAGCATCTGGCTGCGCAGCTTGTCGGCCTCGCGCTCTGTCTTCGCGCCGTCAACCTGCGACTGCAGCTCCTTCAGCGCCTTCGTGCTCGGGTGGCGCGGGAGCAGGTCGATCTCATCGATCGCGCGCAACAGCGTCGTGATCGGGATCTTGCGCTTGCGGTCCACCTTTACGGAGACCACGTCCTTGTTGCTCGTCTCGAACTCCAGCCAGGCGCCGCGGTTCGGGATCAGCTTCGCGTAGCAAAGGTCTCGCCCGCTCGTCGCATCACGCTCCAGCGTCAGGTAGACGCCGGGGGAGCGCACAAGCTGCGAAACCACGACGCGCTCGGCGCCGTTGATGATGAACGTGCCCTTCTCCGTCATCAGCGGGAAATCTCCCATGAAGATCTCCTGCTCCTTGATCTCGCCGGTCTCCTTGACCAGCAGTTCAACGTTTACCTTGAGCGGAGCGGCAAACGTCGCGTCACGCTCCCGGCACTCGTCCTGATCGTACTTTGCCTCCCCGAAGTCGTACCCGCCGAAGCGCATCTCCAGCCGGTTCCCGGTGAAGTCCGCAATCGGCGAAATCTCATCGAAGAGCTCTCGCAGACCTTCCTTCTTGAAGATCTCATAAGACTCAACCTGGATCTGGATCAGGTGCGGAAGCGCCTGGACATCCGGAATCCTTGAGTAGTTCTTGACAACGTGGGGCACGCTGAACTTGTCAGCAACGACGTGACGGGGCACAACCATGCGAAACCTCTCCTCACGAAAGGGCAAAAAAACGGCGCGGCTAGGGGTTAGCGACTACGAGCAACGATAGTGATACAGGGAATAGGGATAGGGGGGATCGACAGCCATCCGGTAGCGAGTGTAACGCCGCACCCCTAAACTGTCAACACAATATTCACCGAATCGTTGCCACGCCGGCGCTCGCCGCTACTGCCGTCGCCTAACCGGCTCTCAGCCTGTCTCCGGACAGCGGCACTCGTGTGTCCTGTCCAACCCCAACTGGTGGTGAATGACCCGCGAACAACTGCGGCACTGGTATGTGGCGGAAGCGTCTGGCGCGCCCGCTCGATTCAAACCAAGGTACGTGAGCTTCGCCCCCGGCGTCAGCACCTTCCCTTTGGCGTCGATCGAAATCTTCACGGGGCTGAAGCGTATCGCGCCGCGTCACGCTACATCACCCGTAAGAATACCTAGTTCCACCCCCATTTTGTCACGCCACCCCAACGTACTTCGTCCGTTTGTCCACCGTTTGTCTACCGTATACATCCCGTGGCCGGACGTACGCTCGAAGTGTCATGGCGACCACCGCAGCCTGGTGCCCCAAGTGCCACAAGGAAACGCCGCACGCCGCGCGAGTCACCGGCGCCAGGACGCTCCTGATCTGCACCATCTGCAACGGGTACCAGTACAGGTCCTGAGGTCGTTCGTTGTCGCCCCGTGCAGTCCAGGCCACAAAACGCCTCGGATTCCTGACGCGGCGTCGGCCTTAACGGAAACTTTCCCCACACTCATAGCGTTGTAACCTATGGAGCGAACGACCCGCAGGCGTCTCCGGCGGGCCGAAATGTTGCCTCTAACCGTGCGCTCCACCACACTACGTATGACTGACAGAGGGAACGATTGACCACTGAACAACACCCGCCCGATGGCGGCGATTACTACGAAGACTACCCCTACCACCGGCGCGGCATCAGCCTGACCGGAATCATCCTGATCGGCGTTCTAGCCGTTGCGAGTTTCTGGATCGCCCTCGTAACCACAAGCCCGCTTTACGCCATCGTCCTACCTGGGCAGAACCTATTTCCGATCGTCCAGAACATCAACCCGATCACGAAGCCCGAGACCCCGACGTCCGCCGACACCATCGAGGAGCGCATCAACATCCTCGTCATGGGCCTCGACCGCCGCTTCGACGACGCCGAGGACCAGCCCTTCCGTACCGACAGCGTGATGGTCCTCACAATCGACCCCTTCAGCAAGACCGCCGGCGTCTTCTCCATCCCCCGCGATACTCGCGTCGAAGTCCCGAGTATGAACGGCGGCGTCTACATGGAAACGCGTATCAACACGGTCTACGAGATGGGTGAGTACAACATCAACGGCTATCCCTCTGGCTACCCACAGGGCGGCGCCGGCCTCACCATGGACACGATCGAACACAACTTCGGCATCCCGATCGACCACTGGGTGCTGATGGACTGGTTCGACTTCGTCGACGTTATCAACGAGATCGGCGGCATTGACATCGATGTGCCCGAATACGTCTATGACCCGATCTACTCCACCTGCACCTTCTGCGGTGAGTACTACTCGGTGGAATTCGAGATCGGCCCCGAGCACATGGACGGCGACCGCGCCCTCGCCTACGCCCGCA
>JANLRX010000347.1:0-3993 GCA_031362025.1 Chloroflexota bacterium | reverse complement strand
CGACGCCTGGGAGTGTGACACCGACGGCGGCTCCTTGCGCGTCGACCGCGGTGCCGAAGGCGTCCACGCACGATATCGAGTTCCCGCGGGTGGGTGGGGACTACACACGTCAGCTCCCGGTGGAGGGGTACGTGCTCCAGGCGGCCGGTTCACACGTTGATGTAAACATCGTCTCACTGACCGGTGGGTTTCTCGGGTTGAGCCAGCTGACGGTTGGCGAAGGAACGCGGGGGGATATGCACAGGGTGGACGACGTGGTCCTTCTGCAGGCGATCCCGGATAAGACACGCGCCTGTGCGCTGATTGAGGGCAAAGGGTGGAAAGTGGAGATCCCGGTGCGCGTGGGTGGGGCGAACCCCTAGTCGAAGAGTTGAGTGAGCGCCGCCATGATGCGGTCTGGTTGCTGCGGACCGTCGCAGCCGCGGCCGGCGGGGTCGAGCCAGATGCCGTAGATGCCGAGTTCCATCGGGGCCAACACGTCGAACTCGAGGTTGTCGCCGATGGCCCACGTCTGGGTTGGGTCGACGCGCAGCTCACGGAGAAGGATGTCATACACCTGGCGATTCGGCTTGCCAACGCCAAGTTCGCCTTCGATGACGATGTGGTCGAAGTGTGGGGCGAGCCCGAAGCGCTCGATCTTGGCGCGTTGGGCGTCGGCGGCGCCGTTCGTCATCATGCCGAGCCTTACGCCGGCGGCGCGCAGTTGGTCGATCAGGTCGAAGGCTCCGGGGAATGGGCCCGTCCGCTCTTCGCGGAGGTCGCGATAGAGGTTGGAGATGTCATGGGCGAGTTCGGGGTCATCGCAACCCAAACGTCGCAGCGCTTCGGTGAGGATCTCGTGGCTTGCCTTTCGGAGGTTGAGGCGGCCTTCGCGGTGGCGTGTGGGGTCGGACCACCACCAGTCGGCATGCTCCCGGTTGACCTCGTACAGTTTGGCCGGATCGAGTTCCGGGCGACGGCGGGCGGCTTCGGCGCAGGCGTCGGTCCAGGATGAGATGACGCTACCGGTGTCATCGAGGACCGTGTCGTCGAGGTCGAGAAAGATGGCCTGGGGGAGCTTCATATCGTGATGATAGCGTTAGACGCTGAGCGCTGCGAAGTCGAAGTCGGGATCGAACGGGTTGAGGTAGCGAACGCCCTCAATCACCCGATCATGCTGGCCGTCTTCCGTGAGGATGATGGGGACCTGGTTGAGCTTTGCGACGGCCCAGATGAGCGCATCCCAGAATGACATCTGGTACTGGTCGGTGGCCCGGCAAGCCTCGAGGACGGCATCAACCGTAAGGCTAAGGACAGTGCAGGTATTCATCAGCTGCTTAATCTCTTGGGTGGCGACTTCGTGAGATAGCGCCGGAGATAGCTTCCGGCGCACCGTGTTGTACAGCTCAGTGAGGCATTGCACGCTCAGAACCGGAGTCCAGCCTTCGCCCACTACCAACGAGTCAATCGTCTCCAGGGCGCGCTGTTGCTTTACAACGTCCCCCGGATCGTATCCGTAGACGAGAACGTTGCTATCGATCAGAACCGCGGTCATATAGCTCGTCGCGTGTCCAAGTTCGGCCCGTCTGTGGAGCCTTCATCCTCCCACGCTCCTCCATAAGTTCCTTGGTCTTCGCCCACGCCGCGAGCCGCTCTTCCTCACGCTTCGCGAGCGCGTCAATTCCGTAGCGGATGACCTCGGCTTCCGATACGCGACGCTTTGCGGCCTCGCGCTTGAGGCGTTCGTTCTGCTCGGGTGTTATGTAGACTTGCTTGCGGATCATGCGTGGCATATACATCGCATTATACATCACTCTCCCGCGCCTATACTTGCTCCGTGTCACTGTTTGACGTTATCGCCACCTTTCCGAATCGAGAGAGCGCTGCTGTGGCTGGACGAGCGCTCGGGGGTGAAAGGATACTCAGCCGCGTCGTCGATAACGCTGCGGAGTTGGGGCGGCGGGAGACGCGGTTCATGGGGAGGATCGTGCTGATCATCGTGGTGTGGAGTGTGTTCGGGACGGCGTTGGGAGCGGGGTTGGGGGTGCTGATCGCGCAGGTGTTTGGGCCTGACGGGACGGACGGGATGATCATCCAGGGGGTGTCGTGGGCGATCTTTGCGCACCTGCTGGCCGGGATGTTCGCGGGGTACTACCTGCTCGCTGACCGGACGCGAGACGAACTGCCGATCCCGGGTGGCGATGCGGCGGTGCTTCTGGTGGCGGAATGCGCTAGTATCGACGAAACCAAGAGGGTCGCCGGGCTGCTACGGGAGCTTGGCGCGACGAATGTGTCGGCTCCAGCGGGAGGCCCAAGCGGCGGGATAGTGAGGAAAAACGATGGCTAACAAGTTCGAGATCGGCGAGTTGGAAGTGCTGGTGGTGAGCGACGGGGAGGCCAAGGCACCCGGCGCTGCGTACTTTCCGGGGACGACGCCGGAGATGTGGGAGCCGCACAAGCAGTGGCTGGACCACCAGGGCAACGTGGTGTTTCCGTTCACCTGCTTCCTGGTGCGGTCGGGTGGGAAAACGGTGCTGATTGACACGGGGCTGGGGCCGACGAACATGTTTGGCTTTACGGGCGGCGCGCTGGTCTCGGAGTTGGCGAAGGAGGGAGTGCAGCCGGAGGATATCGATACCGTCTTCCTCACGCACCTCCATATCGACCACTGCGGCACGGCGGCCATCGTGGAAGGCGAGAAGTCCCGCCCGACGTTCCCGAATGCGACGTACCGCTGGTCGAGTGACGAGCATGAGTACTGGACCAAGCATCTCGAGAACTCCTTCGGTACTCCGGAGCAGAAGGCGTACACAAAGGCGATGCTCGCGGCAGTAGAGGGGCGCGTGAAGACGACTGCTGATGGCGAGATGATTGCGCCTGGGATCAACGCGATCGCGACGCCCGGGCACACGGTAGGCCACGCTGGCATCGTGCTTTCGTCCGGGTCGCAGCGGGCGTTCATTCTTGGTGATGCGATCTCTTGCCCAGCCCAGCTTTCGGAGCCGGAGTGGTCCGGGATGGGCGATATGGATAAGGACCTGGCACGGCGCTCGCAGGAGGCGGTGCTGCGGGAGGCGGAGGGCGATGGCTCGCTACTGACGGCGGCGCACTTCCCGGGGCTGACGTTTGGGCGGGTGCTGACGGGCGAGGGAAAGCGCTACTGGGAGCCCGTGTAGCGATTGCGGGTCAAAAGCGCCGCCGTCAATTTGAGATTGCCGCACGAGGGCGATACCTCGAAGTGCGTCAGACACTCTCGACTGGAACAGATTCAAGCAGAAATGGATTGGCTCCCGGAACAGGACTCGAACCTGTAACCTAGCGATTAACAGTCGCTCGCTCTACCATTGAGCTATCCGGGAGCGCGTATTCTCCGTCGTGTAACGCACCTGGCTGCCGAGCCAGGATTCGAACCTGAACTAAGGGATTCAAAGTCCCGTGTGCTACCGTTACACCACTCGGCACTGAGGCCGTATGCAGTTGTTTTCGTACTTGGTGCCGAAGGCCGGACTCGAACCGGCACGAGGGTTACCCCCCAGCAGATTTTGAGTCTGCCGCGTCTGCCATTTCGCCACTTCGGCCAGCCGCAGAACGCGCCCTTCAAGACGCTAAGCGGAGCGGGCGCGAAACCCGCTCCAACACTTCAAGTATAGCGGAAGCATTCTTCCCTGCAAACGGGTATGCTCGGGCGCTACCACTCCAGCGTGGCGAAGAGGCCGAGATGGTCTGACGGGAAGAGGTCTGGGTTGTCCGAGGCGGGCGTGTGGAACGCGAGACCGGCATCGGTGACCTTGAATTCGGGCGAGACGTAGATGTAGTCGAGGGTGCCGGGCGGCGAGTTGTCGTAGGTGTTGACCGGGGTGGGCCACGTCTTTTCGGGTTCGCGGCCGTGTACGACTTCGTGGGCCGAGCGGTAGCGCGACTTCATGATCTGGACGGATTCTTCGAGAGCATGAATGCGTTGGGCGACGGGCGGGAAGTCGTAACCGTAGGCGTCGTACTCCATCTCGCGCGACG
>JANLRX010000276.1:0-3226 GCA_031362025.1 Chloroflexota bacterium | reverse complement strand
AGCGGAACGACGCCGTGATGAAAGCGCTGGAGATCCTGGTGACGGGCGCGCGCAGGCGTGGGATCACGGTTTCGATCTGTGGCCAAGCGCCGAGCGACTACCCGGAGATCACGCGGAAGCTGGTCGAGTGGGGCGCGACTTCGATGTCGATCAACCGCGATGTCATTGGCAAGACACGGAAGCTGATCGCGGCTGTTGAGGCGGAGCTGGATGCGCAGGTGAAGGCCGAGGAGACGGCGAACACGGCAGCTTCCTAGCACCTGTCAACAATTCTGTGCCATAAACCGGGCGGGTAAACGTCCCCGCAGCGCTAGAATTGGCTCGGGACGCTATTGCCACAGAAGCCTGACTTAAACGCCGTGCGACGCCGCCTCGAAGAGCGGGAGCGTTCGTTGTCGCCCCTCGCCGCGAAGAGCTACGAGACGCGTGGGCGCGAGGCAGCGGAAGAGCCCTCGCCGGTACGCACGGAGTTCCAGAGGGACCGGGACCGGATTGTGCACTGCAAGGCGTTCCGGCGGCTGAAGCACAAGACGCAGGTGTTTATCGCACCGATTGGCGACCATTTCGTGACGCGGCTGACGCACACGCTGGAGGTGGCGCAGATCGCGCGGACGATTGCGCGGGGGCTGAACCTGAACGAGGACTTGGCCGAGGCTTCGGCGCTTGGCCACGATATCGGGCATCCGCCGTTTGGGCACGCCGGTGAGCAGGCGCTAGCGGATGTGGTGCCGGAAGGGTTCCGGCACGCCGAACACAGTCTGCGAGTGGTGGACAAGCTTGAGCACTTGAACCTGACGTGGGAAGTGCGCGACGGCATCGTGAAGTCGTCGAAGGTGCGTGAGGACATCATGGCGGAGGCCTGGGGCACGCCGGATACGCTCGAAGGGCAGATCGTGAAGCTGTCAGATGCGCTCGCGTACATCAACCACGACATCGCAGATGCGATCCGGGCGGGGCTGATCACGGAGGAAGAGTTGCCGCGAGAGGTGCAGGAAACGCTGGGTAAGCGGCACTCGGAGCGGCTGAACACGCTCGTTTGTGATGTGATCCAGCACTCGTGGTGGGCGACGGGTGAGGGCGAGGCGCCGGAGGATCAGCGGATCGGGATGAGCGAGGAGGTGTGGGCGGCGGCGAACGTTCTGCGGGAGTTCATGTTCCAGCGGGTGTATCTGCTGGAGGGCCGGCAGGAGGAGACGGAGCAGGCGAAGCAGGTGGTGCGGCTGCTCTATCGCCACTTCGCGGAGCACCCGGACGAGGTGCACAGCGACTTCGTGATCCCGGGGGACCCGCCGTGGCGACGGGCGGCTGACTACGTGTCGGGGATGACGGATGGGTACGCGATACAGGTGGCGGCACGGCTCGGGGCGGAAGTTTCGCTGCCGGCCGGGCAGATCCTGGCGCTTTAGGAAGCATTGTAATCCGAATGGGCGAAACTCTTTTGGGCCCCGCGTGTTGTAGTAAATGGAGTGTGCGCGCCTCACGCACCGAGCCCTGTCCCTGCTTGCCCCGCACGCTCCCGCTTGAGGTTATTTACGGATGAATGAGGTCGAGGAAGTAAAAGCACGGCTGGATATAGCCGAAGTCGTCGGCTCATACGTTCAGCTCACGAAGGCCGGGCGCACGTTCAAGGCGCCGTGCCCGTTCCACCAGGAGAAGACGCCGTCATTCGTCGTCGATCCCGGTCGGCAGAGCTGGCATTGCTTCGGGGCGTGCGGTACTGGCGGGGACGTGATTTCGTTCGTGATGAAGCGCGAGGGGATGGACTTCCCGGACGCGCTACGGCTGCTGGCCGACCGCGCCGGCGTGAAATTGCCCGAACGCCACGCCTCGGCCGAGCAGGACCGCACGCGCGACCGCATTTTCGCGGCGAATGAGGCCGCCTCTGAGTACTTCCAGGCGATGCTGAAGACAGACGCCGGGAAGATCGCCGCGCGGTATCTGGAGAAGCGGGGGCTGGACGAGGAGACGCAGCGGAAGTTCGCGCTTGGGTACAGCCTTGGTTCGTGGGAAGACACGCGGGAATATCTGAAGTCGAAGGGCTTTACGGACCGCGAGATGCTGAATGCGGGGCTCGTGCTGCAGGGCGACAACGGGCTGCACGACCGCTTCCGGGGACGGCTGATGTTCGCTGTGTGGGATGCGAAGGGGCGGATCATCGGCTTCGGCGCGCGGGCGCTCGACGATTCGATGCCGAAGTACCTGAACACGGCGCAAACGGCGCTTTTCGACAAGGGTGGGACGTTGTATGCGTTGGACAAGGCGGCGGAAGGCATCCGGCGCGAGGGCGTGGCGGTGGTCGTCGAAGGGTACATGGACGTGATCGCGGCGCACCAGTTTGGATTCGACAACGTGGTCGCGCAGATGGGCACGGCGCTTACGGAGCGCCAGGTGAAGCTGCTCAAGCGGCTGACGCCGCAGATCGTACTGGCGCTGGACGCGGACGCGGCGGGAATCCAGGCGGCTGTACGTGGGCACGATGTGGTGCGCGAGACAGCAGACGGTGAATCCGCTGAGTTGAACTGGCAGGGGCTGCTACGGCACCAGGAGTCGGCGGCGGTGGATTTGCGCGTGGCGGTGCTGCCAGAGGGGCGCGACCCGGACGATGTTGTACGAGAGAACCCCGAAATGTGGCGGGAGATCATCGCCGGCGCGGAGCCTGTGCTGGACTTCCGGCTTGGGAGAGCGGCTGCGGCGCACGACCTGACGTCGCCACGGGAGCGCTCAGAGCTTGTGAGAGAGTTCCTGCCGCTGCTTGGGACCGTGAACGATGCAGTGGTGCGTTCGCACTATATTCAGCGGCTGGCGCGGCTCGCACAGACAGGCGAGGAGGAGGTCACGGCGATGCTGAGGGCCCCCCGCGAGCGAAAACAGCCCGAAACGCGCACTACCCCGAATCTAGCCAGACGTGATATTGTTACTAATCCACGCGAGGATTTTCTCCTGGCGCTGCTCCTTCAGTTCCCCGGCCTGCACGAAGATGGGATATCTATCCCCGAAGACCTCCTCTGGGAGGCACAAAGTAGGCAGGTCCTGGAAGCGTGGAAGCAGCACAAGGAGAGAGACTCGGTTAAAGAGGCCGTTCCAGTAGAACTAAAGAGCTACGTGGAGCGTCTAATATTATGGAGAGTACCGGTTTCCACGCACGAAGAAGCGGCCGAAGCCCTGCAAGACTGCATCAGCAAGCTACACCAACGCCAGTTACAGGCGGAAAAACAAGCGATAGCAG
>JANLRX010000226.1:0-1564 GCA_031362025.1 Chloroflexota bacterium | reverse complement strand
ACGCCCGCCGCCGAGATCGCGATGTAGATCCGCGCTGCGTTGCTTGGGTCCTGGACGATCGTGTGCAGGCACATGCCACCCGCTCCCGGCTGCCAGGAGCTCGCCGTCGTGTGCTCACGCAGCCCGCGCAGTTCGTTCCAGCTCTTGCCGCCGTCGGTTGAGCGGAAGAGGGCCGCGTCCTCAACGCCGGCCAGCACGGTGTCCGGGTCCGTGAGCGACGGCTCAAGGTGCCAGACGCGGGCGAACTCCCACGGGTGCGGTGTGCCGTCGTACCAGAGGTGCGTGCCGGTGGGGCCGCCGTACTTGAACTCGTTACCGACGGGCTCCCACGTCTCGCCGCCGTCGTCCGAGCGCTGGATCACCTGCCCGAACCAGCTGCTGGTCTGCGACGCGTAGATGCGGTTCGGGTCAACAGGCGAGCCTTTGAGGTGGTAGATCTCCCAGCCCGCGAAGTGCGGGCCGCTAACGTCCCACTTCTCGCGCTTGCCGTCGGCTGTCAGCACGAACGCGCCCTTACGCGTCCCAACGAGCACTCTTACTCCGGTCATCGGTTACTCCTTAGTGCTAATCAAGCCCAGGCTGAACGAGATGATACATCGACTCTCGGGCCTCGCGAAGGGCCGAGTGTCATCTCTGGATCGTGGTTTCGGCAAGGTACTCCGCGAGGTTGGCCAGCGTCTCCTCGGCGGACTCGATGGCGCGATAGTTTTCGACGAGGAACTTCAGGTCATCGGCGGTTGGGAAGACGGCGTGCATCGTGACCCTGGTTCCGGCTCCCACCTCCTCGAAGGTCACGGTGGCGTCGAACAGCACCGGATTGTCTTCGTCCGGGCCGTAGTGCGTGTATGCCAGGCGTTCCAGCGGTACGACTTCCGTGAAGATGCTCTTGTTCTGGTAATCGACGCCGTCCGGTTCGTGCATGACGTGGCGCCAAACGCCGCCGACCCGCACGTCCAGCTCGAGGATCGTGTTCGTGAAGCCGTTGGGCCCGAACCACTTCGCGAGGTGCTCCGGCTCCGACCAGACCGGGAACACGAGCGACCGTGGAGCGTCGATAAGACGCTCCACGGTGAACTCGCGGTTCCCGGTGTCGTGTGCCGTGGCCCTCGGTTCCATAGAGGGTTACGCCGCAGCCAGGTGTTCGACCAGCTTGTCGAAGGACTCGTTCCAGCCCTGGTTGGCGCCGTCGATCATCTCGCCCACGGGCAGGCCGCCGTGGTGGAGAGTCATCTTCGTCTTCCCGTTCACGTCCTCGAACTGAACCGTGATCATCATCTCCAGCGGAATGCTCTCGGGCATGCCGTAGTGCGCCGCCGAGACGACGTTTCCGTTCTCGTCGGCGAAGCTGTCTGTGCAGACGATTCGTTCTGGCTCGACGATCTCACGGTACACACCGGTGGCCCAGATGTCCTGGCCCTCGGGGGAGCGCATGCAGTTCAGGAAACTGCCGCCCACCCGGAAGTCGATCTTGCATACGGGCGTGGTGTAGCCCTTGGGTCCCCACCAGCGCATCATCCGTTCGGGTTCCGTCCAGGCCTTCCAGACCAGCTCCCGTGGCGCGTCG
>JANLRX010000225.1:0-4483 GCA_031362025.1 Chloroflexota bacterium | reverse complement strand
CCCGCGAGGCCTAATCAGGCCGTAGCCATTTGGTTAATGATTTCCTTAACCGGCCCTCAACAATCCGCTTTCGACCTCTATGCAGAGCGTCTGCTCGCCGAAAATGCGCGGGCCGATCTGACGTCGTCCGGGACTGATCGCGAGACGATCTACCGCCGCCACTTCGCCGAGTCGCTCGCTTTGCTCGAAGTGCTCGAAGCGCGCGGTGGACTTCCGGCCGGCGCCCACGTCATCGACGTCGGGTCGGGTGGTGGGTTCCCCGGCCTCCCGATCGCGATCGTTCGGCCCGAACTGCGTGTGACCCTGCTGGAGGCGACTGCGCGGAAGACGGACTTCCTGCGTTCCATCGCAGCGGACCTCGTTCTCGACAACGTCACGGTGGTGCAGGCGCGGGCTGAGGAGGCTGGCCGCGATCCCGACCACCGTGAGGCGTACGACGTCGCGCTCGCCCGCGCGCTGGCACCGCTACCGATCCTGCTCGAGCTGACGTTGCCGTTCCTCCGCACCGGCGGCCTGCTTGCTGCGCCCAAGGGCAGCGCCGCTCCACGGGAGATCGCGGAGTCCGGCTCCGCCCTCGAAGCGCTCGCAGGCGAGATCATCGACACTTCGCCGCTCGAAGTGCCGGATCCGATCGGGCCGGCGCCAACGCTGGTGCTCGTCCGCAAGACCGGACCGACGCCGGACCGCTATCCGAGGCGCACCGGAATCCCCAAGAAACGGCCGCTTTGACGGGGGAGGCTTGACCACGCCGCCCGTAGTTCAGAGAATGTGGCCAAGCCGTCAGGCGTTTACTTGATGAATAGACGTATCCGCGCCCCAGCGGGGACTCCCCGGTCAGCAGCCGGGTTTCAGACTCTCGGCGGCTGGATCTTTCGGGTCGCCCGCCTCGACTTCACTGTCTTCGAGGACGCACGAGCCGAGCGCACCGGCACCGCCGGAGCGATCCTCATCGTCCTCTCCGCCAGCGTCGTCGCCGGGCTCGGCTCCTGGATCTGGGCGATGCAGCACGACGACTTCCGCGGCCTGGACCCGGCACCGGTGTTCCTCAAGACGGTCATCGCTGGCGGCCTGCTCCAGACGCTGGTCTGGCTGCTCTGGGTGTACATGGCGCACTGGGTGCTCGTCCGGCTGTTTGGGGCGCAGGTCGTCTTCCAGGAGCTAGTCCGCTGCATGGGCGTCGCGTTCACGCCGATCTTCCTCAGCCTCTTCGTCGGCATCGCGCCCCTCGCCGTCCCGTTTGGGGTGTTCTCGCTGGGCCTAACGTTCCTCACCACGAACATCGCGATCGAGCAGGCCACCGGTGTCACTCCCCGCGAGGCGACGTTCGCCAATCTGGCCGGCTTCGGGGCGTTCCTCGTCTTCATGGGCGCGCTGGCCAACGTGGCAGAGGCGGGGACGTTTGGTGGGCTGGCGCCGGGGTTGTTGTTCTTCTCGCTAGATCTGTAAAGGGCATTGTCATTCTGAAGCCGCAGCCGAAGAATCTGGATGGGCGGGAGCGACGCCTGAAGTAGTATTCTCCGGCCACCATGGGAGCGTATCGCCGGGTGACATTTCGTCCTATCGCCTCGACCGGATCCGCTCGATCATGCGGGAGTGAGCCGGGAATACTTCGTCTACATCCTTACCAACGCGACTTACACGGTGCTCTACACCGGGGTGACCAACAACAGCGACGTCCGCTTGTGGCAACATCGTCAAAGCGATCGGCACAGCTTCACGTCCCGATACAACGCGACGATACCCGTATATTGCGAGTCGTTCTTTGATGTGCGGGAAGCGATTGCTGCCGAGAAGCGAATCAAGGGGTGGACTCGGGCTAAGAAAGTCGCTCTTATCGAGTCGGTGAATCCAGAGTGGCGAGATATTTCAGGGGACCTCATCCGCGCGTAAGAGCGCGTCCGACACCGGATGCCATTCGTAGGCGCGGCCACCCCTCCTCACCAGATCCTTCGTTCCTCAGGATGACAGCAAGGCTGTCTCGCCGCTGCGCCCCCTATCGGATACCCTCGTTTCCGAGATGAACGCGGATCCCATGACTACTGCCCGGCTCGAAGCCAATGTGCGGAAGTACTATGCGTTCCACCTCTTCCTGAACCTTCAGCTCTGGTTCCCGATCTGGATCATCTACCTCACGGAGCAGCGTGGGCTGACCCTGACGCAGGTCACGCTCATCGACATCCCGTTCTGGCTGTGCATCATCCTGTTGCAGGTGCCGGGAGCTGCGCTCGCGGACAGGTTCGGGCGCAAGCCCGTGCTGATGTTCTCGGCGGCGCTCTTCTCGGTCGCGATCGTGTTCTTCGGTCTGGCGAGCACGTTCTGGCTGCTCATGGGTTCGTACCTAGTGTGGGGGCTCGCGTTCTCGTTGCTCTGGGGTACGGAGTCGGCGTTCCTATACGACTCACTGAAGGCGCTCGGGCGTGAGTCGGAGTACCCACGCATTTACGGGCGAGGCTGGGCCGTCGCCACTGGCGCCCAGGTCGTGGGGACGCTGCTCGGTGCGCCGATCGCGGACGCCACCAGCTTGCAGGCGCCGATCATCGCCAGCGGAGCGATCACCGCGGTCGCGTTTATGGTGACGTTCACGTTCCACGAGCCAGCGGTCGAGGCCAGGACTCACCACCCGAGCTATGGCCAAATCCTCCGTGATAGCGCCGCGCTAATCCGTGCGAGGCCCGATATTCGGAACGTCATCCTCTATTTCGGACTTGTCACGATCGGAAGCATCGGGGTGGTGTTCTTCTTCCAGCCGTTCCTCGTCGATCACGACGTCGACGTCGGCGCTGTGGGTCTCTGGCAGACTCCGATGCGGCTCGCCGGGATCGTGGCGGCGCTGGCCGCCCACCGGCTGATGTCGGGGTTCGGGGAGAAGCGGACGTTCATCATGATGCCGGTGATGATCATCGGCGGGTACACGCTGCTCGGACTGTGGGACTCCGTTTACGCGCAGGTCGCCTTCCCGATGCTGAACTTTGCCGTTATCCTGTCGCAGCCCACCGTCACGGACTACCTGAACCGGCGTGTGCCCAGCGAGCAGCGCGCCACAATGGTCTCGTTCACAAACCTGATCCGCTCTGCCGTCCTGATCCCGAGCGCGCCTCTGCTAGGCCTGCTGGCGGATGAGGCCTCACCACAGACCGCTTACTTGGCGGGTGGGATCATCGTCGCGGTGGTGGGCATTCCGCTACTCCTGGCGCTACTGAAGCACCTGGCCGGGCCGGAGGAGCGCCCACCGGTTGAAGCCCTGGCTGTCGCCGACGCTTAGCTACGCCTGGCGGGGCGACATCGAGGTTTTGGATACTTCGGCGGAGTAGTCCCAGTCCAGCTCGGGAAGACGGCGGCCGGCGTAGGCCTTCTTCTCCGTCAGCGCGCTCACCATTAGGGGCAGGGCGATCGTCGCTTCGGAGTACACGGTGACGAAACGGGCGTCCGGGGCGATCTTGCGCCAGGACATCGCCTCTTCGAAGGTGCAACCGGAGAGGCCGCCCCACTGAGGCTGGTCCATCGTGATCTGGATGCCGTACTCATGGCCGGGCTTCTGGCGGTCGTACATGTAGACCGCGGCGCCGCACTGCTGGATGTAGTTCTTCGGTGTCCCGCCGCCGACGTAGAACACCGCGCTCTTGTTCGACGTCACTTCGAGGTAGACCATCTCGAGCACGTCGCCCACGACGTCGAACATGATGCGCTTGCCCTGCCGTAGCCGTCCTTCGGCGACTGCGAGACCGTGCACGCTGTCCCCGAACGCCGGGCAGTAGATCGGCACGCCGTGCTTCGCAGCCGCCGTGAGGATCCCCTCTTGTTGCGCGATCGGGGCCATCGCCTTGCCCAACAGGTTGAAGTACTCGCGCGTCGTGTAGGGGTGGTCATCTTCCAACGTTAGCGAGAACTCGGTGCAGAACCGCTCGCCGCGGGAGAACTCGTGCTCCGGCGCCAGTACGTCGAAGAAACGCACCACACGCAGGTCGCCGAGCCGAACGTCGTCGCCGCCGGGGTCGGTCTGGTCGTGTGCGAAGCCTAGCGTCTCGTACACGTCGTGGTAGAGGTTGGCGCCGGTGGAGACGATGACGTCGATCATCCGGTTCTCGATCATGTGAACGATCAGCGGGCGCATGCCGGCCGGGACCATCGCCCCGGAGAGACCGAAGAAGATCGTGGTCTCGTCCTTGAGCATCGCTTCCCAGATGTTTGTGGCGATGCCAAGGTTGCGCGCCTGGAACGCCGTCGCCGTCATCCGGTCGATGATCTCGGCGGCGGAGGCGTGTTCGGTTACGGGAAACGGAACGAGCGGGTCAGAGCCGGGGGCCGCACGCTCGTCTGGCGTACGGCCCCCGTTCGTATCCTGGTGGTGCATCGGAGGTCAGACGGCGACCGCTTCCTCCGCTTGCGGGACGAAGGGCTCCAGGTTCCGCGGCTGGCTCTGGACGTCCAGGCTGCGGAGGGCGAAACGCCGCTTGATCTCATCGATGATCGGCGTCGCGTCGAA
>JANLRX010000191.1:0-2622 GCA_031362025.1 Chloroflexota bacterium | reverse complement strand
TACTCAACATAACGATCCCGCACGAAGAGGTTGACGTGAACGTCCACCCGACAAAGGCCGAGGTCCGCTTCCGGGACGAGTCGGCTGTGTTCGGGGCGATCCAGAAGGCGGTGCGGGCCGCGGTTGTCGCCTCGTCGCCGGTGCCCGTGGGGGTAAGCGGGCGGGCGCCGCTGGCGGAATCGCTGCCGCTCGAGCTGAGCGCGCCGCCGTGGACACCGCCGCTCTGGGAGGCAGGCATTCGCCGCGAGGACGCCGCTACGGTGGACATCCTCGCGAGCCCTGACGTCGCGGACGGGGACGCGGGCGAGCACACGCCCGCGGCGACGCTACCTGTGCTGAGGGTGATCGGCCAGTACGGGAGCATTTACATCATCGCCGAGGGCCCGGAAGGGATGTACATGATCGACCAGCACGCGGCGCACGAGCGCGTGCTCTACGAGCGTTTCTGCACGCTGCGGGAGTCGCGGCGGCCGGACGTCCAGGGACTGCTCGAGCCGCTGGCGTTGGAGTTGGCGCCAAGGCAGCGGGCGTTGCTTGCGCAGGAGGGTGAGGCGCTGGCCGGGCACGGGTTCGAGGTCGAGCCGTTCGGGGAGGCCTCGTTCGTGCTGCGCTCGGTGCCGGCGCCGCTGGCGAAGGGTGACGTGCGGGAAAACGTGGCGCGCTTCCTCGACGTAATGGCGGAGGAGGAGCCGGGCGACCGGCGCGACCGCGTCGCGATGTCGCTGGCCTGTCACGGGGCGATCAGGGCGGGCAAGACGCTGGCCGTCGAAGAGATGCGGGAGCTGGTGCGGCAGCTCGAGGAGACGGCGGCGCCGCACACCTGCCCGCACGGACGCCCGACGATGATCCACATGAGCGGGGACATGCTGGCCCGTGGCTTCGGGCGGCGCTAGACGCTACTGCCAGTAATCACGGAGCCCGTCCGGGTTGCGGACGAGCACCTTGCGGCCCTCCCGGCTGACGAAGCCGAGCCGCCGGAAGACGCCGAGATTGCGGTTCACGCTCTCGCGGGTGACGCCGATCATGTTGGCCAGCTCTTCCTGTGTGAGCGGGATGTCGATGAGGATGCCGCCGTCACGCTGGACGCCGTGGCTGCCGGCTAGTTCGCTCAGCTTGCGGGCGAGGCGGCCGCCCACGTCGAGGAAGGCGAGGTCGGTCGCCATCTGGTCAGTGTCGCGGACGCGCTTGGCGATCTCGGCGAGGATGGCGAGCGAAGCCTCGGGACGGGAGCGCAGGAGACCTGTGAAATCGCTACGTTCGACGGTGACGACGACTGTTTCAGCGAGGGCGGAGGCGCTGGCCGAACGGGGCCGGCCGTCGAGGAGCGAGAGGTCGCCGAAGAAGTCGCCCCCGCCCATGACGGCGAGAGTGAGGTCCATCCCCTGGGCGCCCGGAACGTAGATGCGGACGCTACCGTCTTCGATAATGAAGAGAGACTGGCCGGGGTCGTCTTTCTGGAAGATGATGTCGCCCCTGGCAAACGTGCGGCGGCGGACGCGTTCGTGCAGCCAGCGACGGTCATCGACGGAGAGCGCTGCGAGAAAGGGGACGCGCTCAAGGAGCTGCATTGGCCTCGCAGTCATCGTGCTGGAAAGCGGGCGAGGGTGCAAGCGTTCGCCGGGCAGGTCGCGGCTAGTCCTGCGCTTCGGTACGATTAGCGACACGACCAGAGGCAAAAGGAAATCGAAGTGAAATTTGCCCAGCGCATCGAAAAGCTGCCCCCGTACCTCTTCGCCGACATCAGCCGCCGGATCGCGGCAAAGCGGGCGGAGGGAGTTGACGTAATCTCGTTCGGCATCGGCGACCCCGATCTGCCAACGCCGGACCACATCCTCGCCTCGCTCGCCGAGGCGTCCCGCGACCCGGCGAACCACCGCTACCCGGAGAGCGAGGGGCTGCCGGAGCTGCGCCAGGCAGTCGCCCGCTGGTATGAGCGGCGCTTTGGCGTGGAGCTGGACGCGGACAAGGAGATCCTGCCGCTGATCGGTTCCAAGGAGGGGATCGGGCACATCGCCGTCTGCTTCATCGACCCGGGCGACCTGGCGCTCGTTCCGGACCCGGGATACCCGGTGTACGGCGTCGGCACGCTACTAGCGGGCGGGGAGCCGTACTACCTGCCGCTGACGGAGGAGAACGACTTCCTGCCGGACCTCGACGCCGTACCCGAGCAGATCGCCAAACGGGCGAAGGTGCTCTGGCTGAACTACCCGAACAACCCAACGGGCGCTGTCGCCGACCTCGAGTTCTTCGAGCGGGCGGTGGTGTTCGCCAAGAAGTACGACCTCGCGGTGCTGCACGACGGGCCATACTCGGAGGTGGCGTTCGACGGCTACCGGCCCGTGAGCTTCCTCCAGGCGGAGGGCGCCAAGGACGTCGGGATCGAGTTCCATTCGCTATCGAAGTCGTACAACATGACGGGCTGGCGGATCGGGATGGCGGCCGGAAACCCGGAGATCATCAACGCCCTGATGCGGGTCAAGTCGAACCTCGACTCCGGGATCCCCCAGGCGATCCAGAAGATGGCGATCACCGCACTCGACGGCCCGCAGACCGTGATCAACGAGCACAACGAGATCTACCAGCGCCGCCGCGACCGGCTCGTCGCCGCGCTCACCAAGATCG
>JANLRX010000173.1:0-2336 GCA_031362025.1 Chloroflexota bacterium | reverse complement strand
GAACGTCGCCAGCACACCGCCGTCGAGCGGGTTGTCGATCGTGATGGGCGTGCCGATCTCGAGACAGCCCGCGATCGCCATTGGGACTCCGCCGAGGTGCGACAGGATGCGGATGACGTCCGGCGGGTCGACTTCGCCCGAGCAGTCCCAGTCGCCCCACGGGTAATCGCCGGCTTCGGTGTGGACGGGCGCGCCGATAGCGGGACAGCCCTCACCCTGTGGGGACGCGAGGCCAATGTCTGCGTCCGCGAGGAGGAGCGCGAGGGCGTCGTGCTCGTCGATGTCGCCGTCGCAGTCCGTGTCGCCCCAGGTGTATCCCTGTGCCGTGAGGAGACCGTTGGCGCCGGGCCAGGCAGCTTCGCTGGGGTGCGGCGCGAGTCCACCGCTGTTGGCGAGAACGGCAATCAGTGCGAGCGTGGCGATGGCGAACAGACGCATTGAGTTACTCCGGCCCCGCGGTCAGGGATAACAGGACGCTATCAGGCGCATTGGGCGTCGGTCAACGCGGTTATGAAGTAAGCGGGAGCCACTGGATATAGTCGTCGATGGCGGGACAGGTGTCGATCGGCTCGTCTCCGGCAGCCTGGGGTTGCATCGGCGGTACATACTCGATGAGGTATAGCAAGGTGTTGATGATGTCGTCGCTATCGATGCCGGAGGTGCAGTCCAGGTTGCCCCATTCTGTCTGCTCGTTGGTGGACGTGAGGCCGGACTCGCCGATGTAAGGGCAACCGGGGACGTGCGGCGGTTCGAGACCGCTCATGAACATGAGGGTGTAGAGGACGCCGGTGAGGTCGGGGAGGCCGTTGCAACGGTTGTCGCCCCAGACGTAGTAGTTGTCGGAGCCGGGGGCCCACAGCGCTTGCCAGGTGGGCTGTCCGTCCTGGTAGAGGTCCGGGTTGCTGGTGATGCGCGTCCGCTGTTTCGTGACGACGTCGATGACCCAAACCTGGGAATCGTCGGAGAGGAGGCTGGACTGCTGTCCGAAGGCAATCAGCTTGCCGTCGGGCGACCAGGCGGGGCCCCCCTGGATGAGGGCGTCGCTGGTAATCTTGACGCGGTCGATGGGGTTAAACGGGTCGACGGTCCAGATGTCGCCTCCGTCACCGTAGGCGATCCGCTTGCCGTCAGGAGACCAGCTGGGTGAACCCTGGTAGGTGGCGGACTGCACGATCGGCAAGCGCTCGATGCCGTCGACGTCCTTGAGATAGAGGTCAAAGTTGTTTCCCGGCTGTGGGTTGTTCGGGTCGCCACCGGGGATCTCGTTGCTGCCGAAGGCGATCCAGGTGCCGTCCGGGGAGACGGCGGAGTCGGTCTCGGTGACACTGTTAGCCGTGTTGGTGTTGTTGACGGGAATGGGGTTTCTTTCGGCCGTGTCCGCAACCCACAGGTCTCCGTCCTGGCTGACCACGAGACGCCGGGAATCGGGGAACCAGGCGGGGAGTCCACCTTCGACGAAACTCTGGGGTGAGCCGGAGGTCCCGAATACGATCGTAAAGGCGTCGTCCGTTTCGCGGTCGGCGAAGGCGATAGCGAGTCTCGTGCCGCTCGGCGACCAAGCTGCATCGAAAGCGTCACCATCAATCTCCTCTAACCCGGGGAACTGACTCCGGTGGGATCCGTCAAGGTCGCTACTGATGATGGTTGGTGGGCCGCCCAGCCCAGAGCTGCCCACGACTCTGGGTTCGGTGCTTCGGAACGTCAAACGGCCATTCTGGACGGGCCATGGTTGCCAGTGTGGGTCGAGGTCGTTGGCGCCGGGGTCGTTGCTGACGCCGGCGACCTGACGCGTGTCGATGTTGATGCGGTAGATCTGACTGGCCATCAGGGAGCCCTGCTGGCTGTAGGCAATCTGTGTTCCGTCTGGCGACCAGGCGGGGGAGGCCTGGACTGGATCGTCATTGGTGATGTTGGTCTGGTTGTTGCTGTCAGGGGGCGTGGTCCAGACGTCGCCATTATTGATGAACGCGATGCGGCTGTTGTCGGGCGCCCAGTCCGGTGAGCCGCCGGTCGCCTCCGGATCAAACTCCCAGAGGAGGCCGCGGTTTTGGCCGTCGGAGTCCATGATCCAGATGTTCGCAGTAAGGCCTGCAGTTGGGTTGTTTGGGTCGCCGTTTGGGTCTTCGTTGCTTACGTACACGATCGAGGCACCGTCTGGTGACATCGCAGCGTCGAATTCGGCGATCGCGGGTGTGTTCGTGAGGTTTGTGACGACGGCGCCCTGGAGCGAGACGATCAGCAGGTCGTTGTTGGGCGAGGCGATGAGCAGCTTGAAGTCCGGCGTCCACGTTGGGTACTGCCCGTTAATTACCATCCTTGGGTTGGTTCCATCGGCG
>JANLRX010000165.1:0-5126 GCA_031362025.1 Chloroflexota bacterium | reverse complement strand
GCCGAAGCGAAGAGCGCTTCCGCACGCTTGTTGAGACCATCCCGGCCGCCGTCGTACTCTACCGTGACGGCAAGACCGTCTACGTGAACCCCGCGGCTGAAATGATCAGCGGATACAGCCGTGATGAACTTCTTGAGTTAGGAAGCTTCTGGGAGATCGTTCATCCAGACTCACGTCCGCGGATGGTGGAAGTCTACGAATCCCACATCAGAGGCGAGGCGATTCCCACCGCGCACGAAATCAAGATCCTGACCAAAGGTGGGGAGTCACGCTGGATGCAGTTTTCGTTCGATTGGGTAACCGCCGGACCGGAGCTTGGCGCCTTGCTTGGCACGGCAATAGATATCACAGAGCGAAAGAGGGCAGAGGAGGATCTCCGGCACAGCGAGGCCCGGTACCGCGCGCTGTATCGGGATAACCCCTCGATGTACTTCACCGTGGCCGCCGATGGGACCGTGCTCTCAGTCAACGATTACGGCGCCACCCAGCTCGGCTATTCAGTTGAGGAGATCGAGGGCAAGTCCGTCTTTGGCGTCTTCCACCGGGAGGACAAGAAGGCGGTCACGAAACATCTTGCCGCCTGCCTGGCCGATCCCGGAGTGACCGCTGTCTGGCAGCTCCGGAAGGTGCGTAAGGATGGTACCGTGATCTGGGTGGAAGAGCGGGCCCAGGCTACGCGCGACGCCGAGGGAACCCCCATCGTGCTTGTCGTCTGCGACGACATTACGCAGCGGCGGCAGGTGGAAGAGACCCTGCAAGAGAGCGAGGCCCGCCTCCTCGCCTTCGCCCGCGCCGTGCCTGATCTGGCGTTCATTATCGATGAGGACGGACTATACGCTGAGGTCCTCGGCCGGCCTGATAAGGCCGACCTCTTGTACAACCCGGCAACCGAAATGAAGGGCAAACACCTCCATGACGTGCTGCCGAGGAAGAACGCCGATGCCATTCTAGCGGCGATTCGGAAGACACTCCGCACGGGTGAGTCGCAGGTGTTGGAGTACGAGCTTGACGTCCCCGCAGGACAGCGTTGCTTTGAGGGGCGGACCGCACCGCTTGCACTCGAGGGTGCGAAAAGCATGGTCGTATGGCTGGCCCTCGACATCACGGCGCGCAAGGCTGCCGAACGGGAGTTGCTGGAGTTGCGGGAGGAGCTAGAGCGTAAGGCGGATGCTGCTGTTAGCCGTGGCGACCAATACGGCCTGACGTTCCGCGAACTGACGGTGCTACAACTGCTCGTCGCGGCTAAGTCAGACAAGGAGATCGGTACCGCGCTCGGTATCAGCCCCCTCACGGCCAACAAGCATGTCGGCAACGTTCTTCGGAAGTTGAAGGTCGGATCAAGGACGGCGGCAAGCGTTCTGGCGCTTCGCGACGGTCTCGTGTCGTAGCCGTCCTGGATTCGCAGACGGCACTCAGTCGTCGCCCGAGACCGTTACCGGGGTTGGCCCGAGCCTTGAGGGAGGATTCCCCGGGCCCAGGGGGTGAAACGGGCCCGGGGATGCCCAAAAGGGTGCGAACAGACGGGGACGCCGTTCGTGTTCGCATGGTCATCCACGGGGCAATCTTCGTAAATACCGCAAACACCGTAGGCAGATGTGCAGGTACTGCGTTTACGGCATTTACGAAACCGGCGTACGACCCCGAAAATGCTAATAACCGGTAAACAGAACTCCCTGGGGTGCAGCCAGCTTTATCGCTTTCATGCCGTCATGCACATTCCCTCCTACAGGCCGGGTGCCGGGCACTGCCGCTCCCGGGCCCGGCCCCTCGTCAATAACGGCGTTGTCAACATCCCGGTGACATAAGGACACCCGAATAGACCGCGTCCGCGCCTACACTGAGCGCGTGACCACGCCGTTGCGCCGCCAGTACCTCGAGATCAAGCAGCGGTACCCGCACGCCATTCTCTTCTTCCGGATGGGGGACTTCTACGAGACGTTCGACGAGGACGCGGAGGTGGTGGCGCGGGAGCTGGAGATCACCCTCACCTCGCGGCCGCTGAACAAGACGGAGCGGACGCCGCTGGCCGGGATCCCGCACCACGCGCTCGACCCGTACCTGGCGAAACTCATCGCCAAGGGCTACCGCGTGGCGATCTGCGAGCAGACGACCGTGCCGGAGAAGGGCAAGAAGATCGTAGACCGCGAGGTCGTCCGCGTCGTCACGCCGGGGACGGTGGTCGAGGAGAACCTGCTAGACGGCGGGCGGAACAACTACCTGGCGGTGCTCTTCCCGGCGAATGCTGGCCACCCCGGCCCCGCCCCGTTTGACAGAGCCGAAGCTCTGTCCGTACGAGGCGGACTCGTGGGACTGGCCCATGTGGACGTCTCGACGGGCGAGTTCGTTTGCCTGCAAGGGGCGGCGGAAGCGGTGAGCGCGGAACTCGAGCGGCTGCGCCCGGCGGAGCTGCTGCTGCCACAGGGGAGCACGCCGCCACCGGGCCTCACGGCAACACTGACACCGCTCGGGCCGGGGCAGGCTAACGCTGATGCGGCCACGCAGACGCTCCTCCGGCACTTCGGAGATGCGTCGCTGGAGACGCTGGGGCTGAGCGGGCAGACGCTGGCGGCGGCGGCAGCCGGGGTGGTGCTGGAGTACCTGGCGGAGAACCAGCGGGCGGTGCTCGCGCACATCACACGAATCCTGCCGGCGAGCGCGGGTGGCTATATGCTGCTCGACGCCAACACGCGGCGCAACCTGGAGATCTTCGAGCCGCTGCGAGCGGGGCCGGACAGCGGCCGGAGCGGGCCGGGGAGCCTGCTCGCGGTGCTGGACCACACGAAGACGGCGATGGGGGCGCGTCTCCTCCGCAAGTGGCTGGGGCAGCCGCTGCTCGACGTTCAGGCAATCCGCGAGCGGCAGGACGGCGTGCAGCTGTTCTGCGACTCGGCGGTGCGGCGGGGGCAGACGCAGGCGGTGCTGGGCCGGATGCCGGACCTGGAACGCGTGCTGGCCCGGATCTCGACGGCGGCGCAGGCCGCGCTCACACCGGGGACGCCGCGGGACCTGGCGGCGCTGCGGCGGGGGCTGGAGACCGTGCCGGAGCTGCGGACGCTCCTGGGCGAGCAGATTGCCGGCGAGGAGCAGAAGGCGGCGGCGGAACGGCTCGTCGCGGGGCTGCACCCGTGCGCGGAGGCGGCAGCGCTGATCGCCGCCGCGATCGGGGACGACCCGACGGCGGGGAGCGCGGTCCGGGCGGGGTTCTCGGAGGAGCTGGACACGCTGCGGGCGACGGCGAAGAACGCGCGGCAGTACCTAGCGGACCTCGAGCGGCGGGAACGGGAGCGGACGGGGATCAAGTCGCTCAAGGTGGGGTACAACCGCGTGTTCGGGTACTACATCGAGATCTCGAACGCGAACAAGGAGCCGGTGCCGGAGGACTACCAGCGCAAGCAGACGCTGACCGGGGCCGAACGCTACACTACGGCCGAGCTGCGGGAGCACGAGTACCGAGTGCTGCACGCGCAGGAGCTGGAAGCCGAACTGGAGGCGTCGCTCCTCAAACAGGTGTGCGCGCAGACGGCGGCCCACGGCGCGCGCGTCCTCGACACGGCGGGGGCGGTGGCGACGGTTGACGTGCTCTGCGGGCTGGCGGAGGCGGCGGCACGCTGTGGCTACGTGCGGCCGGTCGTCGATGACAGCGCCGAGATCGCGGTGCGGGACGGGCGGCACCCGGTGGTGGAGCGGATGCTGGGGGAGGGGAGCTTCGTCCCGAACGACATCTACCTGGCCTCGGACGACGCGCAGTTGATCCTGCTCACCGGCCCGAACATGGCCGGCAAGTCGACGTACCTCCGGCAGGTGGCGGTGATCGCGCTGATGGCGCAGGCGGGGTCGTTCGTGCCGGCGGCGGAGGCGCGGATCGGGCTCGTCGACCGTATCTACTCCCGGGTCGGGGCGCTGGACGACATCGCGGCCGGGCACTCGACGTTCATGGTGGAGATGCTGGAGACGGCGACGATGCTCCACGGGGCGACCTCGCGCTCGCTCTTGATCTTCGACGAGATCGGGCGGGGGACGAGCACCTACGACGGGATGGCGATCGCGCGGGCGGTGGCCGAGTTCATCCACAACCGACCGGACGCCCGCTCGCGGACGCTCTTCGCGACGCACTACCACGAGCTGGTGGAGCTTTCGGCGACGCTGCCGCGGGTGCGCAACTTCAACGTGGCGGTGGCCGAAGAGGGCGGCGACGTGGTGTTCTTGCACCGCATCCTGCCGGGCGGCGCGGATCGCTCCTACGGCGTGCACGTGGCGCAGCTCGCGGGCCTGCCAAAGGCGGTGGTGGCGCGGGCCCATGAGATCCTCAGCGACCTCGAGGCGGAGAAGGGAGCACCGCGGGTGCGGACAGCGGAATCGGCGCCGCAGATGTCGCTCTTCGCGCAGGCTAACGACGCGCTGCGGACGGAGCTGGGCGGACTGGACGTGAACGCAATGACGCCGCTGGAGGCGCTGAACCGGCTCTATGAGCTGGCGGAACGGGCGCGGCGCCCTTCGGCCTGAGCGAGCTCCTGACGGTGGGCCTTCGCGGCGTACATCTGGCGGTCGGCGGCGTTCATGAGGGCGTCGGCGTCATGCAGTTCGGCGCTGAGCACGGCGACGCCGATGCTGGCCGGAGCGCTCACCAACCGGACGCCGGTATCGAACGGCTCGGCCAGGGCGGCCTCGATCCGCCCGATGACGACGCCGGCTTCCTCCCGTGATGTCCGCGTGAGCAGCACCAGGAACTCATCGCCACCCATGCGGGCGACGGTATCACTGTCGCGGACGGCGTGTGTGAGACGGCGTGCGGTCTCGATGAGGAGAGCGTCGCCGGCGGCGTGACCCCACTTATCGTTGACGAGCTTGAATCCGTCGAGATCGAGCGAGAGAACGACGAGGTCGCTGTCGTAGCGGCGGGCTTGGGCAAGAGCCTGCGCCATACGGTCGGCCATCAGGCGGCGGTTCGGCAAGCCGGTGAGCGGGTCGTGGTAGGCCAGGTGCTCGATCTGTTGCTGGGCCCGGCGCTGCTGCGTAATATCGCCGAACGCGGCGAGGGCGTGTGTGACGTGGCCGTGACGGTCGAGGATGGGGGCGCCCCAGACCTGGAGGTGGACGCGTTCGTCCCCGCGGTGCAGCACCATGTC
>JANLRX010000114.1:0-3458 GCA_031362025.1 Chloroflexota bacterium | reverse complement strand
CGGCGGTGATCCGGATGCACGGGCACAATGCGGAGACGTGGAACAAGAGGACGACGACGGCGGCGGAGCGGTTCGATTACCTGTACAGCGAGGAGGAGCTGCGGGAGTGGGTGCGGCGGGTGGAGCACCTGGCGCGAGAGGCGGACGAGGTGCACCTGCTGTTCAACAACTGTCACCGGGATTATTCGGTGCGGAATGCTCGGGAGATTGGGGAGTTGTTGGGAGTAGCGGGGCCGCCGGTTGATCCGGGAACTGGGAACCTGGAACCTGGGGACGAGGAGCGGCAGGAGCGGTTGCTGTAGGGCTGCTTGGAGTGGGCGCGCTTCGTCTTCGATTCCTCAGACTTCGCTGACGGTAGGTGCGGTCCTTCGATTCCTCAGGATGAGCGGGGGGGGTGGCGGAGGGGGCGGGATTCGAACCCGCGGTACCCTTGCAGGTACACACGCTTTCCAGGCGTGCCCGATCAACCACTCTGGCACCCCTCCGCGGAGAGCAGGCCTGGCGGAGGGGGTGGGATTCGCCCTACGGGCGGGCGTTGCCCGAACCCACGATCGCCATGCCAACTGGATTGCAGCCTGGCGGAGGGGGTGGGATTCGAACCCACGATACGCCGAAAGACGTATAACGGTTTTCGAGACCGTCGCCTTCAACCACTCGGCCACCCCTCCGGGGCTGGTCTATTGTAGCAAGCGGGTGGTTAGGGGCGAGTTTGGGGCCGGAGAGGTTGGGTTGTGAAGAGCGCGCCGCGTGATGTTCAGGCGATGGCTTCGCTTCGGAGGTTAGCCGATCCTTCGAGAGCCTCAGGGTGAGCGCGTGCTGAATCGAGGCCTTGGCAGGTGATCGGGGCGCAAGGCTAAGGTGTCTTGCGTTTGCCGACGGAGCGTTCGTAGCGCTCGGTCATTTCGCGCTCGGCCTGGCGGCGGGCTTCGCCGGCTTCGGCCATGGCTTCGTCGAGGCGCTCGCGGACGGTGGCAACGAGGCCTTTGACACCGCTCTCCTTGTGGCCGTTGGTGCCGGTGGCCTCGTTGAGGACGCGGGAGGGCCATTCGGTGCGCGGTTCCTTCTTCTTATCGGGGGCGAAGAGGACGGCGCCTGCGAAGCCTACGCCGAGCCCGATCGCGATGCCGAGGATGAATCGCACTGGTTAGCTCCCGCTCGTCTTGCCGCGGCCGGCGAAGCGTGTGACGACGCCAACGAAGCGCTTGGCTCCGGCGGCCGCGCCGTAGACTTTGGCGACGGGCTTGACAGCGGTTTCGGTGACGTATTCGACGCTGCCGCGGATGTTCTCGGCGGTGGCCTTCACGTTGACGGAGGCGGGCTGGATGTTGTCCTTGAGGATGGATCGGACGCGGCTCATGATGCCCATGCCGAGGAATCCGAGGGCGACGGTCACGAGGAAGATGGCGAAGAAGGCGAGGAGGCCGACGAGCATGAAGGCGATCATGACGACGTCACGCCATTCCTGCAGATCGAGGCCAATGAAACTGAGAACCACGGGGTGCTACCTCCGAATAGTGGCCGCCAAACGGGTGATTCCGATGGCGGAACGGGTCGGATTATAACAGAGGAGCCGTGTTGGGAGAGTAGCAAGGAGCCAGTAGCAAGTAACCAGAAAGGCTACAAGGGTGTAACAGTGGGAGTGGGTTGGAACGGGTTCCCTCACCCTAACCCCTCCCCCGTGCGCGGGCGAGGGGCACTCTGTTAGGTGACAACGAGGGGATTGGTCGCGTTCAACGAGGATCGTAACCGGGATCCCGCGGGGGTTGCCCCTCCGCCAGATCCTGCGGGCGGAAGGCCGGGAGCGCGGTGCAAGTGTTTGGCTGCGCAGGATGACAGTTCCGGCTGCGCCGGGTTAGGTGAGGCGCTTGGCGATGGTGCCGCCGCCGAGGACGCGGTCGCTGTCGTAGAAGACGACGGCCTGGCCGGGGGTGACGGCGCGCTGGGGCTTGTCGAAGCGGACTTCGGCGGTATTGTCTGAGGTCATGGTGAGGGTGGCGGGGACGACCTCAGCTCGGTAGCGGATGCGGGCCTCAATGCGGGTTTCGGAAGTCGGAGCGACGCCGGAGGTGAAGGTGA
This sequence comes from Chloroflexota bacterium, assembly GCA_031362025.1. Lineage (GTDB taxonomy): Bacteria > Chloroflexota > Dehalococcoidia > SM23-28-2 > RBG-16-64-32 > DATKKM01. Next base: position 1,382 of record JANLRX010000114.1, on the reverse strand, counting down.
GGGTGTCGGCCTGGAGGGCGGCGGCGAGGAGCATTTCGTGGGGGCCGACGACGACGCGGTTGGTTTCGGGCTCGATGTCGACGACGAAGAGGGGCTCGGCGCCACCGCGAGCGGGGACGCCGCGGCGCTGGCCAACGGTGTAGTCGATGATGCCGGTGTGGGAACCGATGGTCTCGCCGGTGGAATCGACGATGTCGCCGGCGGTAACAGGGACGCGATCTCGGACGAACTTGCGGTAGTCGCCGGAGGGGATGAAGCAGATGTCGGCGGAGTCGGGCTTGTCGGCGTTGGGGAGGGACCATTCGCGGGCGAGGCGACGGATCTCGTCCTTGGGGTACTCGCCGCAGGGGAAGAGGGTGCGGGTGAGCTCGGCCTGACCGAGGGTGTAGAGGACGTACGACTGGTCCTTCGAGGGGTCGCGAGCCTTCAAGAGGTCGGAGCGCTCGGGGGTGTGCCGGACGCGGGCGTAGTGGCCGGTCGCGAGGTAGTCTGCGCCGAGAGCGAGGGCATGCTCGAGCAACGGGCGGAACTTCACTTTGTCGTTGCAGGAGAGGCAGGGGTTGGGTGTTCGTCCGAGGGTGTACTCCTTAACGAAGTGGTCGACGACGCTTTCGGCAAACTCACGTTCGAGGTTGAGGACGTAGTGGCGTACGCCAAGGACGTCGGCGGCGGCGCGGGCGTCGTCTGTGTCTTCGACGGAGCAGCAGCGCTTGTTGTGGCGGGGCGCAAGCTCGTCCTCAACGGTCCAGAGGCGCATGGTGATGCCGATGACGTTGTAGCCCTGCTCGACGAGCAGGCCCGCGGCAACGGAGGAGTCGACCCCGCCGGACATGGCGATGACGGCTGTTTTCTTAGGCATATCTGTGCTCATGGTATACTGACAATCCCTATAACGCATGAAATTACGACGCCCAGAGGCCCCTCTCACCACCCTTACGATCTCCGTTTTGGCGGATGCTTTGCGTGGAGGGCTACCTGCAGCCTGACGAGCTAGCGCACAAGATCACGGATGTCCTCTCGGACCTGCAGGCGGACGACATTCTGCTGCTGGATATCCGTTCGGCGACTTCGTTTGCGGACTATTTCGTGATTGCGAGCGCGGGGAGCGACCGGCAGCTCAAGGCGATCCTGGAAGAGATCGACCGGCGGCTGGCGAAGGCGGAGAATATCCGGCCACAGGGTACGGAGGGCGAGGCGTCTTCCGGGTGGGTGCTTTTGGACTACGGCGATGTGATCGTGCACGTGTTTGCGCCGGAGGAGCGGGCGTTCTACGACCTGGAGAGCCTGTGGGCGACGGCGGTGCCGGTGGTACGCATCCAGTAGGAGGGCACTCCCTCATTTGACTTGCACGGGGGTTCCGTTGGGACAGTTGAACGGGACGG
>JANLRX010000088.1:0-8348 GCA_031362025.1 Chloroflexota bacterium | reverse complement strand
CGAGCTCCCGGTGGGGATATACGACATCCTGATGCGTGACTGCGACTCGAATGACATCCTGGAGGAGTACGACATCGAAATCAGCGAGGACAGCACATACACAGTCACGGAATAGCGCGGAAGCAGGGCTAGAAGGGGCGTCGTGCGGCGGCGCCCCTCCTTCTATAGGCCCTGACAAGCGAAACGGGGCCGTAATCAGACAAGCTAGCGGGCGCCCCGCACCGCAGATACAATGGAAATGTTCAAGAGTTTACTAGTGGGATTGAGGGCATGGTAGCTAAGGAAACCGTTAACGAAGAGCGCATTTACTACAACTTCCAGGGGCGGATGCCGCCCGTCCAGATGGAGGCCGACCCGGCTCCCATCCCCATCGGTGACACTGAACCGCGGCTGATCACCGACACTACCCTCCGCGACGGCGCACAGGACTCCCGATTCCCGTTCTTCCCGAACGAGGACCGCCTGCGCTACGTGGAGCTTCTGCACGACCTGGACAATGGCACAGGCACGATCTACGCCATTGAGACGTTCATCTACCACAAGCGGGACGTCTGGGTGCTGGAGAAACTGCTGGAACAGGGCTGGGAGTGGCCGCGCGTCACCACCTGGATCCGGGCCAACCCCAAGGACGTCAAGGAGCTGTACGAGATCAGCCAGGGCCGCGTCAAAGAGACGGGCATGCTGGCGTCGTCGTCCGATCACCACATCTTCGACAAGCTGGGCTACCACTCGAAGGAAGAGGCGATCCAGAAGTACCTGAAGCCGATCCTCACCGCTTGCGAGTACGACATCACGCCGCGCGTGCACCTTGAGGATACGACCCGCGCCGACATCTACGGCTGGGTGATCCCGTTCATGCGCACTGTCCTCGAACAAACGGAGGGCCGGGCCAAGTTCCGCATCTGCGACACGATCGGTTGGGCCGTCCCGGACCCGTACGCCGCACTGCCATGGGGCCTCCCCAAGCTCGTCACCACCCTCCGGCAGGAAACCGGCGCCGAGCTGGAGTTCCACGGCCACAACGACTTCGGGCTGGCCACTGCGAACTCCATCGCGGCCTGGCGGTACGGCTGCAAGAAGGTGAACGTCGCGTTCGCCGGACTTGGCGAGCGCACCGGCAACACCTCTCTTGAGCAGATGATCGCCAGCTATATCCGTCTCTACGGCGACCCTGGGTTCAACCTGCAGGTGCTGCCCGAGATGAAGTCGCTCATCGAGAAGCTGGTGCCGATCGCGCCGAACTCCCCCGTCATCGGGGATGTGTTCACGACTCAGGCCGGGATTCACCAGGCTGGTGTGGCACGCCAGGGTGACGCACCCGGCGGCCTAATCTACCTCGCGTACGACCCGGGGCTTGTGGGCCGCAGCGCCGCCGAGCGCACGGTCGTCGGTGCTATGTCCGGCTCCGAGGGCATCGTGGCGATTCTCAACGAAGAGGCCGAGAAGCGGGGCATCGAGCAGCGCTTCACGACGATGAGCCGCGTCGTGAAGGAGATCTACGACAAGGTGCAGGACCAGTACAACGGTCACTACGATGACTCCGCCGGAGCGTGGGTAGACTACCGGAAGGCGTTCTTCACCCCGGACGAGATCTGGAACATGGCCGCGGATTCCCTGGGGCTCGCTTCCTAGGGTCACATGCCACAGAAATACGCTCAGATAGTCGGGTGGGGGATGTATGTGCCCCCGAACGTCGTCGGCAACGATCAGTTCGTGAAACTGGGCCTGGACACGTCCGACGAGTGGATCGCCTCTCGCACCGGCATCAAGCGCCGCCACGTTGCCGGAGACGAGTCCACCTCCGATATGGCCGTCCGCGCATCGGTCAGAGCGCTACGCGTCGCGGGGATACCGGCCGACGAGATCGACCTCGTGCTGGTTGCCACGTGCACGCCGGACCACATCATGCCTTCGACCGCATCGCTGGTGCAGGACCGCATCGGCGCGGAGGGTGCCGGGGCGATGGACATCAACGCCGCCTGTGCGGGGTTCGTCTATGCGCTCAACACCGGCGCTTCGTTCATCGAGTCCGGTCGCGCGAAGAACGTCCTCGTCGTCGGCGCCGATGAGCTTTCGCTGCATCTCGACTGGTCCGACCGCGGGACGTGTGTACTGTTTGGCGACGGGGCAGGGGCCGTCGTCCTCCGCGCGTCCGATGAGCCGGGCATCCTCTCCTCGACGATGGGTTCGGACGGCTCCGGCGCGAAGCTACTGACGATCCCGGCAGGTTCCCGTCACCGCCGCAATCCCTCGAAGAACGGTAACGGCGCGAGCCCAAGCAACACGAACTACTACCTGAAGATGAACGGGCCGCAGATCTTCCGCTGGGCCACCCAGATGATGGCCAAGGCCTCCGAGAAGGTGATCGCCGCTTCGGGGCTTGCCGCGGCGGATGTCGATCTGTACATCCCGCACCAGGCGAACTTCCGGATCATGGAGTCCACGGCCAAGCGGCTCGGGATTTCCCCGGACAAGGTGTTTTCCAACGTCAAGGACTACGGCAACACCAGCGCCGCCTCGATCCCGATCGCGCTCTGTGAGGCGATCGCCGCCGACCGCATAAAGATCGGCGACAACATCGTGCTGACGAGCTTCGGCGGTGGGCTCACCTGGGCCGCAGTCGCGCTGCGTTGGGGCGCTATTATCCCGGCGCACGTCGGACGCTGGAAGCCGATCCAGTACCAGGTCGGCGACAGGGTCGCGGCGGCCCGGTCCCTCATCCGCCGTCAGGAGTGGCGCGTGCGGTCAGAGATCGACAAACGCAGGGGCAAAGACAAGGACAGCTAGCCGCCGGGCGTGCCGGCGAGGTCGGGGCGGTCTTCCCACTTCCGCAGGAACCGGTAGAAGTTCCGCTTACTCAAGCGGTCGCGCTCCTCCACCGGAGTCGCTTCCCACTCCACGTGCTTGTGCCGGACTACCGGCAGCGTCGTATCGATCACGGCACGCAAGCCATGGCTCCGCACTGCAAAGCTGAAATCGAGGTCCAGGTGGCGATAGAAGCGGAACTTCTCGTCCATCAGGCCGGCCTTCCGCACGACCTCCCGCCGGAACGCCATCAGGTAGCCTTCCACAGCGTGAACATCGCCTGAGTCTTCGGCCTCCGTGAAGGTGCGTAGATCGTCCGTCATCGCGCCCCAGCGTCCAGCGATCCCCACCTTCGGATCGTTCAGCAGGGCTTCCAGTGGCTGGAAGACGTCGCCGGTCAGGGCTACGCTGGTATCCAGAAGCACGACGTAGCGACCACGGGCCTGGCGTAGCGCCGCGTTTCGGCCGGCGCCGGTACCCAGGAAGTGGTCCGCCTGGATGATGCCCACGCGACCGTCTCCGTTCACGAGCGATTCCACCACCGCGCGTCCGTCTTCATCGAAACCGTTGTCGATCACCACGATCTCGGACGAGCGCTTGCCCAGCCAGCGTTTGACGGACTTCACGCAGCGCTGCAGCTCCTTCGGACCCTGCCGCGCGACGATGCCGACCGTCCACTCCAGGTCGGCCTTGTCCTCCAGGTGCGACGGCACGTCCCGACTTGAGGTGATCCCGGGGTCTTCTCGCTCCCAGGCCGGAAGCGCCACGGCCATGCTCGCCGCGCGTTTGTTGTCCCGGACCACGTACCCCATGGTGAGAACCCGCTCGCGAATGGCGTCGGCCTCCACGTAGCCCTTCGAGCGGCGGCAGGCGTGTCGTTCTCGGACTAACTCTGCGACGTCGGCCGGCAACGGTTCGCGGCGCGGCGTCTGACCGAGATCGAGCCCGAGTAAGCGGTCGAAGTCCAGCAGCAGCTCTCGCTTGAGCGGGCCGGGGAGCGCCGAACGGGCCACCTTCCAGGCGATCGCGAGCGCGGCCGGCACGTTGAGGTCATCAGCAGCCCGTTCCCAGAAGGCGTTACGCAGCTCCTCCCCTTCGGCGGTGGCCTTCTTCGTCACGCGCCCCTCTGGCTCGTGAAGTGCCGTTCGCAGGCGGGTGAGTCCCCGTTGCGCCGCTCGCAGCGAGGCGAGGGTGAAATTCAACGGGCTGCGGCCGTGAACGGTGGCGCAGAGGTAGCGGAAGGCCAGTGGGTCGAAGCCACGCGCCTCCAAATCGGACAGCAGGTAGACGTTGCCGGTGGACTTCGACATCTTCAGGCCGTCTACGAGGAGGTGCTGGCCGTGGACCCACGTCTGGACGTGCCGTTGGCCCAGCGCGGCCTCGCTCTGGGCGATCTCGTCCTCGTGATGCGGGAAGATGTTGTCTACGCCGCCGGTGTGGAAGTCGATGCAATCGCCGAGATGTTGCTGCACCATCGCGGAGCACTCGATGTGCCAGCCGGGGAAACCCTTCCCCCACGGGCTCTTCCACGACAGCTCGCGGCCCTTCTCGGCGGCCTTCCAGAGCGCGAAGTCCCGTGGGTTCCGCTTGAGGGGATCCGGCTCCGCGCGGTCGGTCTCGAACTCGTCGGAGAGGTCGCGGCGAGACAGCTTACCGTACTCCGAGAAACTGGAGACCTCGAAGTAAACGTTGCCACCGGCTTGGTACGCGAACCCGCGCTCTACAAGTGCGCTCGTCAGTTCGATCATCCCCTCGATCGACTCGGTGGCGCGCGGGAAGACCGTAGCCGGGAGAATGTTGAGTTTCGCTTCGTCACGGAAGAACGCCTCCGTGTAGTGCTCCGCGATCTCGGCGGGGGTGCGGCCGGCGGCGCGGGCGGCGGCAAGCACCTTGTCCTCGCCCCGGTCCAGCATTTCGGCGCGCATGTGGCCGACGTCCGTGATGTTCTTGACGTGGCGGACGCTGTAGCCTTGCGCCTCCAGGAACCGCCGGAGCCAGTCCGCCATCAGGTACGAGCGCAGGTTGCCGATGTGGGCGTCGCGGTAGACGGTGGGGCCGCAGGTGTAGATCGAGGCGCGGCCCTTTGAAAGCGGGACGAACTCCTCCGCCTGCCGGGTCAGGGTGTTGAAGACGCGGAGAGTCGGCATCGGCGATGCAGCCGTTCGAGGCTGCGAGGAACGCGGAGAGCGCACGGCCCTCCCTTTCAGGTGATCTCTCACCCGTGTTCGCCGGCCCAGCCTATCTCAACGTCGCCGTTATCCCAGATGATCACGGGGACGGTCATCGAGTAGTTCAGCGCTTCGTCCCACCAGCCGACGTTTTCGTCGACTCGCCGCTCTTCGAATTCGACCCCCTGAGCGCGCAGAGCCACGACAGCTTTCGCGCTGGTGTCGCAGTTCTTGAGCGTGTAAACGATGACGGACATATTGGGGCGGCCTCCGAATCGATTCTACCAGCTATACGCGGATGTGCTTCCATTTGCCCATGCGGAAGCGGATGAACATCATCAGAGACCGCGAATTGATGTCCACGATGGCGGCCAGCCATGCGCCCGGCACGCCGAGCCCGAACGTGATGGCAAGTAGATACGCCGGCACCAGGCGGAGGATCCAGGTGGACCCGGCCATGATGTAGAGCACCGCGCGAGTGTCTCCGGCCCCACGCAAGGCGCCACCAAGCGAGAGGCTGATCGCGAGCCCAGGCATGGCGAAGGCGAAGATGAACAGCAGCTGGCCGCCGATGTGCTCCACCTTGCCTGCCTCCTCGCCGCCGACGAAGAGGCTGGTGATCTGGTTCCCAAAGATCATCATGAGCACGCCCAGGATGCACATGAAGATCAGCGCATATCGCATCGTCAGGTACGTGGCCTTCTCGGCCAGGTCAGGTCTTTGCGCGCCAAGGCTTTGCCCGACGAGCGCCGTGGTGGCGACGCTGATCGCGAAGCCGGTGTTGAACGCCAGGCTCTGGATCGCCAGCGTCACGCCGTGTGCGGCGAGCGCAGTCGTGCCCAGGCTGGCGATGATCCCGGTGTAGATCATGAAGGCGATGTTGAACTGTAACTGCTCTGCGCCCGCTGGCACGCCCACGTTCAGGACGCGGCGCGCCATCTCGCTGTCTAGCGGGTTCTTCGGTGACCAGTGAAGCCTTGTCGTGCCGCTCATCAGCACGCCGAGCACAAGGGCACAGCCGACGATAGAGGAGATCGTGAACCCGAGCCCGGAGCCGAGGACGTCGAGGTTGGGCGCCGGTCCTGTGCCGTTGATCAAGGAGTACGCGAAGAACACGTTCACGACGTTGATAACGAGACCCACGATCATCGGTGTCCGCGTATCGCCCGCCCCCTGCTGGGACGCGTTGCCGGCGAACATCAGGGCGGCGAACGGCATCCCGAACGCCACACCCTTGAGATATCGAGCGCCGGCAGCCTGCGCCTCTGGCTCTGCGCCGAGGATGCCGAGCCACCAGTTGCCAAGGAACCACATCACGAACGACATCATGATGCCCCACGCCAGCGCCAGGGCGAACGACGTTTGCAGCACCCGCGACGCCTTGCTGATATCGCCCGCGCCAACAGTGCGCGCGACGAGCGCCGTGGCCCCGACGCCTACGGCCACGATCCCTGCCTGCGAGAACCAGAAGATCTGCCCGGCCAGCCGCACGCCGGCCAGCGAGTCTTCACCGAGGTGCCCGACAAGCGCTGTATCAACAAGCTGGACCATAGAGAAGCTGACCTGTTGGACAACAACAGGCCACGCCAGGCGTATGACGGAACCAAGGAGGTTCGATTCGTCGATCAGCGCCGGGCCGGAAGGGACAACAATCTCCGCTTCGGCGGCCAAAAACAGTCCTTTCGGGGACTAGCAGGGGGTTTGGAGCCATTATGGCAAACGGCACCCCCAGCCGAAAGCGACATACTTCACACTTCGGCTCGTAAAGCATCCGCCCTGTGCCTGTACGCCGAAAACGCAACGCAAAGCCTCGACCGGCGTCCTTAATAACGAGGACTGGTAGGAGGCTAACCATGCGATTCGTTAAGAGCAGCGACGAAATAACCGCGATCCAGAGCGTGTACTCACGCTGTCACCACCTCGGAATGCGCACGCTCACCGTGACTTTCGAGACTGAGCCGGCGGCTGTGCGCGCCGTTCTCCCCCCTCCGCTTGAGCCGGCGGCCGAGTCCGTCGGTATCGCCTGGGCCGGGGACGTTGGGTCTTCGACCTGTGTAGGGCCGTTTGCCAGCGCTGGCGTAGCCGTCCGGGCCCGCTTCGGCGATATGGTCGGCTACTACAGCCTCACGAACCCAGTCTCCACCCCTGAAGCTGTCACCTTCGGCCGCGAGATGTACGGAGAGCCGCGGAAGCTCGCCAAGATCATCTTCGAATCGCAGGACGAGCACGTCTGGGGTTCCGCCGAGCGCCACGAGATCCGCTACCTGAGCGTGCGTGGCCGCTGCACCGAACCCGGCGTCACGGGGCGCCAGGAATCGAACATGTTCTTCTTCAAGTTCCTCCCGCGACCGGACGGCTCCGGGTTCGATTCACCACCCAAGCTTGTCGTCATGACCCGCGACTTCTCGGTCGTGACGGCTCGCCGCGGACGAGGCGAGATGGTATTCCGCGACTCTGCACACGATCCGATCTTCGACATTCCCGTGCGCCAGGTGATGGACGCGGTCTACACCGAGGGCCAGGGCTACACGAGCGGCCGCATCCTCGGCGAAGTGGACCCCGATGCGTTCCTCCCGTACGCGTTCGGCAAGATCGACTCGCTTGAGACGGTCGCCGAAGGTACGTTCCTGCACGCACAGGCCGCCCGCCGCACCAAGGAAGGCCGCGGTCAGTGGCGCAAGACCGCCGTCACCTAGCGCCGCACTAACCGCCGACTCACGTGCAGACGCGTGCTATCCTGCGCGCGATGGCGTCTGACTACATCACCCTCCCCGAATCCCGCATCCCTATCGTCGCCCGGCCGGACGTACTTGTGTGCGGCGGTGGGTCGGCCGGAGTCAGCGCTGCCATTGCCGCGGCCCGCAACGGCGCCGACACGCTGATGATCGAGCGCTTCAGCTATACTGGCGGACTCGCAACGGGCGGACTGATCATCCTCCTGCTCACGATGGACGACGGGGCCGGAAAGCAGACGATCGGCGGGCTTTGCCAGGAGATCGTCGAGCGGATGAACAAGCGCGACGGCGCCTACTACCCGCCGCAGGAGCACTGGAACGACCCCAACCCCGATCTGGTCGAGCACTACCGGCGCTGGGGGCTCGTCTGGGGCAGCGGGCCGCACCGGGTGCGCTACTCTGTTGCCTTCGAGCCGCACGCCTTCATCTTTGCCGCTGACCAGATGCTGTCCGAGGCTGGCGTCCGCGTGCTCTATCAGACGTGGGTCTGCGAGCCCGTGCTGGAAGACGGTCGGATCACCGCCGTCATCGTGCAAAACAAGGCTGGACGACAAGCGATCGTCCCGGGTGTGGTCATCGACGCTACGGGTGACGGCGACCTCTTCGCGGGCGCGGGTGAGCCGTTCGAGCTGAACGGCGA
>JANLRX010000064.1:0-3187 GCA_031362025.1 Chloroflexota bacterium | reverse complement strand
TCTCAGTTCAAGGTTGACGAGGCCGCGAAGAAAGTCATCCCGGCCCCCGGGATCCAGCCAACGCCGAGCCAGTTCGACACGATCGGTGTTGAGGCCGCTCTTCGCATCAAGGACAAAAACCCCGAGACTACCATCACGGTGCTCAGCCTCGGCCCAGACAGTTTTCGGGACAGCATCAAGCACAGCCTTGCGATGGGCGCCGACGAAGGCGTCCACATCAACGACGCCGCCGTCAACGACGCCGATCACTGGGCTACCGCCGAAGTGCTCGCCGCCGCGATCCAGAAGATCGGGCCGTTTGACCTCGTTATCGCCGGCCGTCAGGCCGTTGACTGGGACATGGGTGTCGTCGGCTCCACGATCGCTGAGATCCTCAACGTCCCTGCCGTCACGATCGCCAAGGACATCCAGATGGACGGCGGCAAAGTGACGGTTGAGCGTGTACTTCTCGATGGGTTCGAGACGGTCGAAGCGCCGACGCCGGCAGTCGTCACCGTCAGCAACGAGCTGGGAGAGCCCCGCTACCCGCAGCTCCGCCAGATCATGCTCGCCGCGAAGAAAGAAGTAAAGAACTGGACGCTCGCCGATCTCGGCATCTCGGCGCCGCAACAGCGCGTGCAGCTTGAAGCGCTCTTCGTCCCCGACACGAGCGTAGCGACCGAGTTCATCGAAGGGGACACGCCGCAGGAGAAGGCCCAAAAGCTCGCTCAGCGCCTCAGCGAAGCGAAGCTTATCTAAGGAGACGATGACAATGCCTAACGGAGTACTGGTTTTCGCAGAAGGTACAGAGGGCGGGCAGCTGCACCCCGTTACCGCAGAGCTCGTCGGCGCCGGTGTGCGCCTGGGAGGTCCGGTGACTGTGGCGCTTCTTGGCTCAGGCGTCGAAGGTCTTGCCCAGCAGGCCGGATCGTACGGCGCGCAGAAGGTCATCGTCGTAGATGACGCGCTTCTCAAGGACTACAACGGGGATGCGTACCTGCCCGCCGCGGAGCGACTCGCACGCGAAGTGGACCCGGCGATCATCCTGCTTGGCCAAACGATGATGGGCCGCGACATGGCCCCCCGTCTCGCCCAGCGCCTGGGCACTGCCGTCGCCATGGACTGCGTCGCGCTCGACAAGCAGGGTGACAAGCTCATCGCCGAGCGGCCCGCCTTCGGTGGTGCAGCTCGTGCCCGCTACAGCTTCAACACGATGCCGCAGATCGCAACCGTTCGCGTGAAGGCGCTCGAACCTGCAGAGGCCGGTGCCAGCAGCGCGGAAGTCGTGACTCAACCTGCCGGCGTTGACGCTAGCGCCATTCGTACGAAGGTCACGAGCCGTCGCAAGGAAGAGTCCGAGGGCGTTCGCCTCGAAGACGCTAAGGTCGTCGTCAGCGGCGGCCGTGGTCTCGGTGGCCCCGAGGGTTTCCAGACACTCGAAGAGCTGGCGAAGATCCTCGGCGGCGCTGTTGGGGCGAGCCGCGCCGTGGCGGACCTGGGATGGTGCCCGGTCGCCTGGCAGGTCGGTCTGACAGGCAAGGTCGTGACGCCTGACCTCTACATCGCAGTCGGCATCTCCGGTGCGAGCCAGCACATGGCCGGCATCTCGTCCGTGAAGAACATCGCGTCGATCAACAAGGACGCGGACGCCAGCATCTTCAAAGCTTCCCGTTGGGCCGTCGTGGGCGACTGGAAAGAGTTCATGCCGCACTTCATCGAAGAGGTGAAGAAGGTCAAAGCGGCCTAACCAAACGCAACGCAGTACAGGGGCGGCGCTTGGTCGCCCCTGTCTGATTTCCAGACATGACGTTCAACATCAGATCCGCCACTCTCGCTGATGAGGACTCATTCCTCGAACTGCTCGATCAACTGTTCGAGCCGCCGGGTGGCCGTCCTCCCGGATACACGCGAGAGCTCGGCAACGAAGGCTTCCGCGCTGCCGTTGCCAATCCGGAATCCGACGTTCTTCTAGCGTTCGATGGTCAGGCTCTGGCCGGGTTCGCTACCGTCTATCGGGATATCGTGTCGGTGCGCTTCGGGCAGCGGTGCTGGCTCCAGGACCTGGTGAGTGACAAAACCCAGCGGAGCCGTGGTGTGGGCACAGCGCTTCTCAAGGCAGCGGCGGATTGGGGCCGGGATCACGGTTGCTCGCACCTGGAGCTAAGCTCGGGGCTCGGACGCGTGGATGCGCACCGCTTTTACGAGCGCGAAGGGATGACGCGTGGCGCATACAACTTCTCGATGAGGCTGGACTAACCGTTCCTTGACCCGTAACGCGACGCCTGCCTAGAATCGGCCATAGAAGGCCCGCGGATGCGGGCGTTTTCATCTGAGGACTAACCCATGCATGTGATTGGCCTTACCGGCGGTATCGGCACCGGCAAATCGACCGTCGCCGAGTTTCTCAAGGAGCAAGGCGCTTCGATCGTGAACGCGGACCTCGTGGGTCACGAGGTGTACCTGCCCGGCCGCCCCGCGCACCAGGAGATCGTCCACGAGTTCGGGCAGGATGTCGTCGCCGAAGACGGCACGATCGACCGCAAAAAGCTGGGCTCGATCGTCTTCAGTGACCCGAAAAACCTCGTACGCCTCAACGCCATCACCCACCCTCGGATGAAGGGCATGATGCGTGAGAAATTGCAGGACATCGAGCGCGGCGGCGCGGACATCGCCGTCCTCGAAGCTGCCTTGCTGCTGGAAGCGAAATGGGACGACCTCGCCGACGAGATCTGGGTCACTGTCACCCCGCCGGAGGTCGCCGCCAAGCGTGTGTCCACCCGCAGCAACCTCGCGGTCGAGCAGGTGATGGACCGCATCCGTTCCCAGATGTCCAACGAACAGCGCACCGAGCGCGCGGACGTGGTAATCGACACGTCCGGCGACATGGAAAGCACCCGCAAGCAGGCGAGCGAACAGTGGGAGAGCCTGCGGAAGCGCCTCGGTTCGTAGCTAACGGCGTTTGACTGTATGCTAGATACGGAAGCACCCCAAGAAAGATCGAGAAAATGACCACCGAACCAACGTCTCGCCAGTACGCAATCGAAGAATACGTTGTCACGTCCGAGCCGTTCTACCAGCCGGTAAAGGACGAGATCGAGCTGTTCGAGTCGGCGTACGCCCAAAACATCCCGGTGCTCCTCAAGGGCCCAACGGGGTGCGGCAAGACGCGCTTCGTGGAGTACATGGCGTGGAAGCTGAGCCGCCCGGT
>JANLRX010000044.1:0-4264 GCA_031362025.1 Chloroflexota bacterium | reverse complement strand
GCCGCGCTGACCAGCGATCAGGCGAGCCAGGCCTGGACCGAAGGTGATCAGGCCTACATCCAGGACCAGGCGCTCTTCTTCGAGTACGTGAAGGCTGCCCAGACCGACAACCTCGACCTCGCACTCTACCTCCGCGAGTCTCTGATGAGCCCCGACCTTGTCTCGGCCCTCGAATGGTGGGAGACGACCCCCGACGACGTCACAACGCCGTTCACGGACGAGAACCCGAACTACACCAACATCGCCTGGGACAACGCCGCTGCCCTCGACACGGACGCCCAGGCGCTTCTCGACGAGGCCGCCGCCGCCAATGAAGAAGCGAACAGCATCGGCGACACCGGTGACAAGTACGACTTCGCCACCGTTCTCCTCGCCGCTTCGCTCTTCCTGCTCGGCGTCGCCGGCGTCTTCCGCGAGTTCACCCTGAAGGTCGGGCTCGGCTCTCTCGGAGCCATCTTCCTCGTCGTCGCCCTCGTCCAGGTCGCAGGCCTCGACCGCGCTTAGACAGTGATCATCCGCGACGCCACGGCCGCTGACGTTGCAGCCATCGTCGGCCTCTACAACGCGCTGATCCCGACACACACGATCACCTGGACCGAGACGCTCGACGACGCCGAGGGCCGACATGCCTGGCTCGAACGTCAGGCGCGAGAGGGACTCCCCGTCCTCGTGGCGGACGACGGAGGTGAAGTCGTCGGCTACACCTGCTACGAGCACTTCCGAGGCGAGGGCAAGTGGCCGGGCTACCGCGCGACGGCGGAACTTAGCATCCACGTCCGAGGGGACCACTGGGGCCACGGCGTCGGCAAAGCGCTCATCGAATCCCTGGTCGAGCGTGCCCGTTCCGCCGGCATCCACGTTCTCGTCGCCGGAATCGACGCCGAGAACGAAGCCTCGATCCGGTTCCACGAGCGGCTGGGCTTCGTCGAGGTAGCGCGCATGCCCCAGACCGGCCAAAAGTTCAACCGCTGGCTCGACCTCGTCCTCATGCAACGCATCCTCGACGACAGACCAACACCCTGACCGGTACCCGTCACCCTTAACCCATCACCCTGACCCCTCCCCCCACCTACAACCACAGAGATACACAGACGAGCACAGAGATGATTGTTCATTTTGGCGTTGCCGACCGTTCAGCCTATCTCTGTGATTATCTCTGTGTGCCCTCTGTGATCAAATTAGCGCCCCTTTCACCCTTAGCCCATCGCCCCATCGCCCCATCACCCTTCACTATTCACTATTCCCCCGTCCCGCTAGAATCGAACGCGCTGCCCGTTCCGCAGCTCGAAAGGACACACGCATGAAAGACCTCTTCTCAATCAAAGGCAAAGTCGCCGTCGTCACCGGCGGCGGACAGGGCATCGGGCTCATGATCGCCACCGGGTTCGTCGAGGCCGGCGCCAAGACCTACATCTCCTCCCGCAAGGCCGAAGTGCTGGAGAAGGTCGCCGCCGAGCTCTCGAAGTCTGGCACCTGCATCCCGATTGCGGCAGACCTCAGCACCGAGGCCGGGTGTAAAGCCCTCGCCGACGAGATCGCCAGCCGCGAGGACCACCTCAACATCCTCGTCAACAACGCCGGCAACAACTGGGGTGCGCCGCTCGAAGAGTTCCCCGATGCCGCCTTCGACCGCTGCTTCGCGCTCAACGTGAAGGGCGTCTTCAACACCACGAAGTTCCTCCTCCCGCTGCTCAAGAAGGCCGCCAGCGCGGACGACCCGGCCCGCGTCATCAACATCGGCTCGATCGACGGTGTGCAGGCTCCCTTCCTGGACACGTACGCCTACTCCTCCTCGAAGGCCGCTGTGCTGCACATGTCACGGGTGCTCGCCCGCAAGCTCGCGCCGTTCAAGATCACCGTCAACGGCATCGCCCCCGGGCCGTTCGAAAGCAAGATGATGCACGAGACGCTGGAGCGCTTCGGTGATCAGATCAAGGCCACCTGCCCGATGGGGCGCGTCGGCGAGCCGGAGGACATGGCCGGCGTCTGCATCTACCTGTCGTCGCGGGCGGGCTCGTACCTCACGGGCGCGGTCATCCCCGTGGACGGCGGCATCAGCACCGCCCACGCCTAAAGAGAGAGGCGCCGCGACGTGGGGTGTCGGGAATCCCACGTCGCGGCGCCGTCAAAAAAGGGGCGGGTCCCGAATCGTCGATTAAGAGCGGCAAGCGAACGGACTGAAGTACTGCCGTGCTTCCTGCATCCACTGCTCCTGGTACGGCAGAGATGAAGACTGCGAGGCTATGAACCTCGGTTGTTCCGGTACTTCACGGATCTCCTTGGGGCGAACGCTACGTCGCCGCTGTGGAGAGGGCGATGGGTGGGGCCTCGAACGGGGCATTGGAGTTCTCCTTCCTCCCCCTCAAACTCCATCCCGTAGGCCGCCAATCTATGCCTAATCGACGCATTTGTCCTGACCGCCGCGAATGTAAACAGGGTTACAAAATCATATCAATATCGAACACTCCTCAAGAGTTATGTACATAGCCCCATATAGAATCATCCCGTGGACTCACCGCCCGGCAACGACCCCCCGCCCGAGGCCAACCGTGTCCGCCGCGGACGGGCCTACGTAACCCGCGTCGTCTCACCAATCCAGGAGTACATCAGCACCGAGGTGCTGGGCGGGCTGGCCCTGTTCGCCGCCGCCATCGCCGCGTTGGTGTGGGCCAACTCACCCTGGGACGGCGCCTACACGGACCTCCTCCACGAAGGCATCGCGATCGACGGGCTCGTCTTCCGCATCGATACGACCCTCCAGCACTGGATCAACGACGGGCTCATGGCCTTGTTCTTCTTCGTCGTCGGCCTAGAGATCAAGCGCGAGTTGGTCAACGGCGAACTCAAGGGGTTCGACCGCGCGGCCCTGCCCGCCATCGCCGCGTTCGGCGGCATGGTGCTGCCCGCCGCGATCTTCTTCGCGATCAACGCCAACACCCCCGGCGACCGCGGCTGGGGTATCCCGATGGCCACCGACATCGCCTTCGCGCTCGGACTGCTCGCCCTCCTGGGGTCACGCGTCTCGTCCCAATTGAGGGTCTTTCTCCTCGCGCTCGCCATCGTCGACGACATCGGCGCCATCGTCGTTATCGCGATCTTTTACAGCGGCAGCATCGAACTCGACTCCCTCGGCATCGCCGCCGCGATCTTCCTGCTCATTTTCGCCCTGAACCGCGCCCGCGTGACTAACTTCACGCCCTACATCATCCTCGGGGTGTGCGCGTGGATCGCCGTCTACGAGTCCGGCATCCACGCCACGATTGCGGGCGTCGCGCTCGGCCTGATGACCCCGGCGCTTACCACCGACGGTTCCGAAGCGCCGCTCGACAGGCTGGAACACCACCTCCACCCGTACGTCAGCTACCTCATCGTGCCCCTCTTTGCGCTCGCTAACGCCGGCGTCTCCCTCACTTCCGGCAGCCTGGACGACTCGCTTACGAGTTCTGTGGCGCTTGGCGTGATCTTCGGCCTGCTTATCGGCAAGCCCGTCGGCATCTTCACCGCGACGTGGCTCGCCGTCCGCCTCCGAATCGCATCCTTGCCGCGAGGCACCACCTGGCCCGAACTTGCAGGCGTCGGGATGCTGGCAGGAGTCGGCTTCACGGTCGCTCTCTTCGTCAACGAACTGGCATTCGATGCCGAAACGCTGATCGAAGACGGCAAGATCGGCATCCTCGCCGGATCGCTCCTCTCCGGCATCGTTGGCGTGACCGCGCTGCTGCTCGTCAGCGGCCCGAAAGAGCCTGAAGAGGCCGCGCCCTAACGCTACTGGTAGATGACCAGGTCAGGGTACAGCGCCGCCACCTCCGCCTCCGTCATCAGCGGCTCGTCCTGCACGTAGAACAGCTTGATCCCGGAGTACTCCGCCGGCTGCGCGAACGTCCGGTACTTCGCCGCCTTCGCCGCCGGCTCCCCGAACCCGTCCATAACGACCATGTAGCGCACGTGCGACATCGACTCGATGTCCTCCGGGCGCTCGATCATCTCTTCCGTGAACTGGTGCACGATCAGGATCTTGTCCGGCAACCCCTTCGCCTCAACGATCACCTCCAGCGCCGCCTGCGCCTGGTTGATCTCCTCCGCGCTGTAGGAGCCGATCACCTCGCCCGGCACCTCACCCTCGTCCATCTTGAACTCCGGGTCCAGCGCCAGGTGCACGTACGGCAGCTCCAGGAACGGCCGTATCCGCTCGATCTCTGCTGCCAGGTCCGCCCGCCCGATCTGCAGGTCAAGGAACACCAGCAGGTTCTCCCGGCAGGCGTAG